>NZ_JAFREK010000004.1:0-127542 GCF_017377535.1 Faecalibacterium sp. Marseille-Q4137 | reverse complement strand
GAGCGCCACCTTGCCAAGGTGGAGGTAGCGAGTTCGAGCCTCGTCGGCCGCTCCAGACAAACAAGCCACTGCAAAACATGATTCGTCGTGTGATGCAGCGGCTTTTTTGTACATTGAAAGCTTTTTTGGAATTGGAAAAGGAGGGAAAAACGCAGTGATATTCGGCAAGTACATCAACCGGTATTACCTCAAGCATGCTCCCGTACTGCTGCTGGGCCTTGCCGCCCTGCTGACGGTGGATTACATCCAGCTTTTGATCCCGCAGCTCTACCGGCTGGTCATCAACGGTGTGAACCTTGGCCAGGTGGTGGTGAACGGTGAGACGCTGCTCTTTACCAAAGAGGTGCTGCTGCAGCACATCTGCCTGCCCATGATCTGGATCGTGGTGCTGATGGTCATCGGGCGCTTTTTGTGGCGCATCTGTTTCTTCGGCTCGGCGGTGCGGGTCGCGGCAGACCTGCGGGAGCGGATGTTCGACCACAGCCGCAGGCTGTCCCAGCAGTACTATCAGGTGAACAAGGTCGGCAACCTGATGAGCCTGTACACCAACGACCTGGACACCATTCAGGAGTGCTTTGGTGACGGCGTGCTGATGTTCTTCGACGCGCTGACCCTGGGTCTGCTGGCCCTTTATAAGATGTGGACCATGGACGTGCGGCTGACCCTGCTGGCCCTGATCCCGGCCCTGATCATGTTTGCCATCGGCACCCAGATGAGCAAGGTGATGACCCGGCGCTGGGAGGAGCGGCAGGAGGCCTTCTCCGGCCTTTCCGATTTCGCGCAGGAGAACTTTTCCGGCATTGCGGTCATCAAGGCCTTTGTCAAGGAGTACAAGGAACTGCAGGCTTTCCGGAAGCTGAACAAGGAAAACGAGGAGATCAACGTGACCTACACGAAGATCGCCACCCTGCTGGAGGTGCTGGTGACCCTGTTCGTGGAGTCCGTGGTCTGCATCATTCTGGGTTACGGCGGTTATCTGGTCTATCAGGGCCGATTCAACGCCGGCCAGCTGGTGGAGTACATCGGCTACTTTGAGGCCATCGTCTGGCCCATCATGGCTGTGTCCATGCTGATCGAAAAGACCAGCCGCGGCAAGGCCTCCCTGAACCGTATCACCGAGCTGCTGGATGCCCCCATCGATGTGGCCGACCGCCCCGGCGTGGCTGACCTGACCGACCCCAAAGGCGGCATCGAGTTCCGCCACCTGAACTTCCGCTACCCGGACGGCGAGTACGATGTGCTGCGGGATATCTCCTTTACCATTGCGCCCGGCGAGAGCGTGGGCATCGTGGGCAAGACCGGTGCGGGCAAGACCGCGCTGGTGGACCTGCTGCTGCGCACCTATAATGTGCCGGACGGAACACTGTTCGTGGACGGCAGGGATGTGAACAGCCTTTCCATCCACTCGGTGCGCAATGCCTGTGCCTACGTTCCGCAGGATAATTTCCTGTTCTCGGACACCATCGCCCACAACATTGCCTTTGGTGTGGACGATGCCACCCCCGAGGACATCGAGCGGGCGGCAAGCATGGCCGATGTGCGGGATAATATCGTGGACTTCAAGGACGGCTACGAGACCGTTCTGGGCGAGCGCGGTGTGACGGTGTCCGGCGGCCAGAAGCAGCGCATCTCCATCGCCCGCGCCCTGCTCAAGGACGCACCCATCCTGATCCTGGACGACTCCGTCTCGGCGGTGGATACCAGCACCGAGAAGATCATTCTGGACAACCTCAAGAACAGCCGGGCAGGCAAGACCACCCTGCTCATTGCCCACCGCATTTCCACGGTGGAGCGGCTGGATAAGATCGTATTCCTCAACGAGGGCCGGGTGGAAGCCGTCGGCCCCCACGATCAGCTGTATGCTTCCTGCCCGGAGTACCGCCGGATGGTCGATCTGCAGCGGCTGGAGGATGAGACGAAGGGAGGCGAAAACGCATGATGCATCTGAATCCGTTGGTTCTGGTGGGCGCTGTCATCGGCGTGATCACCGCCCTGCTGGTGGCAGCCTATGCCGCCGTCAAGGACAAAAAGACCGCCATGGGCTTTGAGCGCAACATGGAGGACGGCGAGATCATGCGCCGCCTTGCCCGCTATGCCCGGCCCTACCTGAGCAAATTCCTCATTGTGGGCGTGCTGATGCTCTTCTCCATTGCCTACGATATCATTTCACCCCTCATCGTGGGCCGCATCGAGGAGCTGGTGACCGGGGAGTTTGAACTCCGCGCCCTCTTCCTGGGCGTGTCAGTGTATGCAGGCGTGCTGGTGTTCTCTATGGGCAGCACCTACCTGCAGGCCGTGATTTTGCAGCGGGTGGGCCAGCGCATCATTTCCGATCTGCGCGAGGATCTGTTCAGCCACATTGAATCTTTGGCACACGAGCAGCTCAACGAGATCCCGGTGGGCAAGCTGGTCACCCGTGTGACCAACGATACCAACGCCATCTCCATGATGTTCACAAACCTCTTGGTCCAGCTGACCAAGAACAGCTTTGTCATTCTGGGCATTCTGGTGGCCATGCTCTGCCTGAACTACGAGCTGACGTTGATGGTGCTCTGCTTTGTGCCCTTCATCGTGATCTTCACGGTCATCTTCCGCAAGTTCTCCCGCCGCGCCAACCGCAAGCTCAAGAACGCGACAACCGATATCAATACCTATCTGTCCGAAAACCTGTCCGGCATCAAGGTCACCCAGATCTTTGGCCGGGAGGACGAGAAGATGGAGGACTTCCGCCAGAAGAGCCAGAAGCTGGCCCGGGCCAATCAGGAGCAGATCTTCGTGTTCAGCGTGTTCCGTCCGCTGGTGTATATGCTCTATGTCAGCTCGATCTTGTGCCTGTTCTATCTGGGCGGCATGGGTCACCTGAACAATATCAGCTTCCTGGGGCAGACCATTTCCAGCGGCACCATCGTCACCTTTTATATGTACATCTCCAAGTTCTTCACCCCCATCCAGAACCTGGCCGAACAGTTCAACTGGCTGCAGTCGGCGCTGGCATCGGCAGAAAAGGTGTTCTCCATCATGGACATCCAGCCCAGGATGCAGGATGCCCCCGATGCCATTGAGCTGAACGAGGTGAAGGGCGAGATCGAGTTCCGGGACGTGTGGTTCAGCTACGTTCCCGGCGAGTGGGTGCTGCAGGGCGTTTCCTTCCATGTGGATGCCCGCCAGACGGTGGCCTTTGTGGGCTCCACCGGCTCCGGCAAGAGCACCATCCTCTCCCTGATCTGCCGGAACTACGAGTTCCAGAAGGGCCAGATCCTGATCGACGGCATCGACATCCGCAAGATCAAGATCTCCTCCCTGCGCAGGCACTTCGGCCAGATGCTGCAGGACGTGTTCCTGTTCTCGGGCACCATCCGCTCCAACATCGTTCTGCGGGAAGAGGGCATCCCCGACAGCGAGATCATGGAGGTCTGCCGCTACGTCAACGCCGATAAGTTCATCAACAAGTTGGACCACGGGCTGGACGAAGAGGTGCGTGAGCGCGGCAACAACTTCTCCGCCGGCCAGCGGCAGCTGCTCAGCTTTGCCCGCACCATCATCCACAAGCCCAGCGTGATGATCCTGGACGAGGCTACCGCCAACATCGACACCGAGACGGAGCTGCTGATTCAGGATTCGCTGGAAAAGATGCGTACCGTGGGCACCATGCTCATTGTGGCCCACCGGCTGTCCACCATCCAGCATGCGGACAACATCATCGTGCTGTCCCACGGTAAAATTCTGGAGCAGGGCACCCACCAGCAGCTGCTGGCCCGGCATGGCCGCTACTACCAGCTGTACACCCTGCAATACCACAAGGCGCAGCTGAACGCAGCCGAATAAGCACAGACAGAAAGGCCGCTGACCTGAGATGGGTCAGCGGCCTTTTCCGTCTGCACCGGGGGTGGAGTCGTCCGCTTCCGGATCGTTGAGGGAACGCAATTAACACTTGCAAAACAGGTGCATCGCTCGTATAATAGAATGTGGTAAAATAATAAAAAAGAGAAATGGAAAGGAGGGGCCACAGGATGCAGTGGAGCGATGCGCTCGGCTATGAAGAAGTGATGACCTTTTTGCGCAGTACACCGGCGAACCTCTTTTTCAAGGATACGGAATGCCGTTATCTTTTTATTTCGGACGTTAGGACTTTCTTCCCCTACGGAGAAGGGCAGGAAAAGGATGTGCTGGGCAAGACAGATCTGGAGATCTGGGGCAACGAGGAACAGGCCCGCTTTTATTATGAGCAGGACCAGAAGGTGCTTGCCACCGGCAAGGGAACCGGCTATATCACCGAGGTGCCCCGGGAGGATGGGATAGCATACTATCAGATCAAAAAGAACCCCGTTGTGCTGGAGGGAAAGATCATCGGCATCGTGGGGCTTATTAGTGACATCACCGAACGGGTGCGGCTGGAAAAACAGGCCCAGAACTGGGCCATCCACGATGAACTGACCGGTCTGTATAACCGCAACTACCTGAAGGTAAAGGGTGCCGAGCAGCTGAAGGGAGCCATCATGCCCATCACGATCATTATGGGCGACTGTAACTACCTGAAGCGTGTGAATGATGCCTACGGCCACGAGTACGGCGACCTGCTGCTCAAGCGGGTGGGCCGGGTGATCCGGGAAAACCTGCCGCCGGAGAGCGTGGCCCTGCGGATGGGCGGCGATGAATTCCTCATTGCCTGCAGCCACTTCTCTGCAGAAGAGGCCGAACAGCTGATCGAGAGGCTGCACGGGGAGCTGGCCCGCCAGAGCGACGACCGCCTCAAGCTGGATGTTGCCTTTGGATACCACACCGTGACAGAAGGCCCCTTTGATTATACCGCAGTCTACCATGCTGCCGACCGGGATATGTACCGGAACAAGCGCAAAAACCGCTGAAAATCCGGATGCAATAACAGCCTCAGCCCGATCTCCCAAGGGCTGAGGCTTTTTTGGTGATCTGTTACATCAGGGCGGTGAGCAACAGCGCGCAGAGAGGAAAAACGCCATCTGCGGCGGCTTACAGGATCACATTTTTGATGAGCAGGGAAACGCTGCCGTCCGGATCGTGGAGGAACTCCAGCTCGGAATCGGAGTTCAGCAGCTCGGTGGGAATCTTGACCTCGATGCCGTTGGCGGTGCGGATGCTCCGGCTCTCCATCCGGCGGATGCGGGCGGGGGTCACGGTGACAGGAGCAGCGGCCTCTTCCAGCACCTCGCTCTTTTCCACATAGTCATCAAAGGGCACAGCGGCCAGTGGGTATTCCTCGGCCAGCTGCTGGCGCACCTGCTCCACCGATACCTGATTGTCGTTGTCAGCAGCCTGGTTGGCAATGAGCATGGCCACCTGTGCATCGGCATGGGGCTCGTCCTCATAGGCATCCTTCACAGCCTGTGCGGCGGCCTCCTGAATGGCCTGCAGCTTCTTTTTCTCGGGCTCGGCCTGGGTATACTGGAACACAACAGAGGAGAGGTAGAACTCCTTGTGGCCGTCGATGTCGTATTTCTTTTCCAGCAGGCGCATGGAATAGTCCGTCAGGTTGACGAGCGCACCCTCCTCCACCTTGCCGCTCTGGGTGGGCAGGCAGGCCCGCTGCTGGATGATGGAGTTGACCGGGGCACCCTCCACGGTCTCGGTGTAGTGGGTGTAGCCGTTTTTATAGTTCAGCTTGAGGATGCCCAGCCAGGGCGCGCCGTCCCGGGTGAAATCCACCACGGCCAGGTCCGCCCCGGGGATGGTGGTGTGGGCGTGCATGTAATCGAACAGCACCCCCGCAATGCGGCAGGACAGATCAATGAAATCCTGATTGTGCTCCAGCTCGTTCCGGAAAGCCGAATCCGGCAGGGGGCGGCACTGGCGGATCTCATCGCTGGCCAGCAGCTTTTCGATATGATTCTGTAAGTAGGCGGTCTTTTCGGCAGTCAGCTCCATGCCACCGCCGCTGAGCACCGGCGCGTCCAGCGTGGTGTCCAGCACATGCAAAATTGCCTGATGGATGATGATCTCCATGGGTCAAAACCTCATTTCCCGGGTGATTGTGATGTTCCTGCCCAGTATAGCACATCCGGAACAAAAAGGCGAGAGGGAGCGCAAAGGCTTGTCAACCGCCGCCTGAGATGCTACAATGGGGCTGACCAAACATCCGGACAAGCCGAAAGGGGAGTGTGTTATGGAATTTCGGGACAAGCCGATGCAGAACCTCATCCGCATCAAGGAAAAGGAGATCTGCAAAAATGTGCAGGAGCTGCTGCTGGACGGTGAGCAGATCGTGGGGGCTTACAAGACCGTGCGCGATCAGGCTGTGTTCACCACCCACCGCATTTTTATGGTGGATATGCAGGGGATGACCGGTACCCGGCAGGAGATCTTTGTGCTGCCCTACCGCAAGATCCTGCATTACGGCATCAAGACGGCAGGCTTTGGCGACCCGCTGCAGACCTCAGAGCTGACGGTCTGCTTTGCGGATGAGCACGAGGCAAAGTTCGGCTTCATCGGGCAGGATGAGCTGCTGGCGGTGGCACGGGCCATCAGCCGGTGCATCCTGTAACAGAACAAACGTAAAACGCCCGTTCCGGCTTCTGACCCCGGAGCGGGCGTTTTACATTGCTGTAATATGCGAAAAAAGGAGAATGTCGAAGGGTCAGCAGGCGGCGCGCTCTCTGCGGCCGGCCTCGAGCATGTAGTGCAGGAAGCCGGTGACATCAGCAGGGTCGGTGACAGAGATGTCAAAGCCCTTGGAGGGAGCGTCCATCATCTGGAACAGCTCGGTGGCGGCGTTGTCCTTTTTCAGGTCGCAGGTCTCGCCATTGGCCAGGTGCAGGAGCACACTGCCGCGGCTGGCGGCTACCTGCTGCATGAAACGGTCTTTATCAAGATACTGGATGCGAAGCATAAAAATACCTCCCACAAAGAAATGTTTTATTCTGGAAGAGTCCCCCGGGCCAGGCTGCCCGTGGGGGACGCTTCTCGGGAACCGGATCAAGCCGCGCCGGGGGTTGTTTTCCGCCCCCTGCGGTGTTATACTGTGCTTGCTGGTTCTGATGAAATAATACCACGAAACCGGCACGATAGATAGAACAAAAACACCCGATTTGTACAACAAAATCGGCATTGACAAAAAATATTCAAAGTATTGCGGAAAGGAATTGTTCAATATGGCGTTTCAGACAAGCTGTGTCACTGGTGCCAATATCGTTACCGGGCTGACCTTCCAGCAGGATGTTGTGGCCGATGCCGAGGGGCGGGAAATGGTCCAGCATGGCAGCGCCCTGTTCCCCATTGCCTGCTACGCGGAGAACCTGAAAAGCTATTCGGTGGCCTGGCACTGGCACGAGGAGTTTGAGTACATTCTGGCCATGAAAGGCCCCCTGACGGTGGACGTGAACAAGACCCGGGTGACCCTGCAGACGAATCAGGGCGTGTTCCTGAACTCCGGCATCCTCCACGCGGTGGAGCATGCGGAAAAAGGGGAGGCCCTGCTTCACTCGGGCGTGTTCCACCCCCGGCTGGTGGGTGGAATGGACACCATCTTCTGGCAGAAGCTCATCCGACCCATGCTCCAGCCGGATGCCCCGGCGTTTTTTCTGCTGGATGGGGCTGTGCCCTGGCAGGCGCAGGTGCTTGCCTGCCTGCGGGAAGCCTGGCAGGCGGTTGCCGTGGAGCCCTTTGATTACGAGAACCGGGTGCGGTATTATCTCTCTGCGGCGCTGCGGCTGCTGAGCACCCAGTGCGTGGGCGGCAAGACCAAGGTCTCCCAGCAGGAGCAGATCGCCGCCGAGCGGATGAAGCAGATGCTCCGCTTTGTGGAGGAGCACTACGCTGAGGAGCTGACCGTGGAACGCATCGCGGCCAGCGTGGCCCTGAGCGAGAGCGCCTGCCTGCGCAGCTTCCGGCAGATGCTGGGCATCACGCCCATCCAGTATGTCAAGCAGTTCCGGGTGGAAAAGGCCGCCGAGCTGCTCCGTTCCACCCGGCTCAAGACGGGCGAGATCGGGATGGAGTGCGGCTTTGCAGATGGCAGCTACTTCATCAAAACCTTTCGGGAGATCAAGCACTGCACACCCAAGGAATACCGCGCAAAATTCTGCTGAAATGTCTGAGATAGAAACAGGAGAAAATGATCCCCATGCAGTACAGTCTGACCCAAGGCCCCATTACAAAGAATATCCTGCTGTTTGCCCTGCCGCTGATGTTCGGCAACCTGCTGCAGCAGATGTACAACATTGCCGACACCTGGGTGGTGGGCCGCTTCCTCGGCGCGGATGCGCTGGCGGCGGTGGGGTCCTCCTATACCCTGATGACCTTCCTGACCTCGATCCTGCTGGGCCTGTGCATGGGCAGCGGCGCGGCTGTGTCCATGCAGTATGGCAGCGGCGAGACCGAGAAGATGCGGCAGAGCGTGTTCCAGTCTTTCCTGCTCATTGCGGGCATCGCCCTGGTGCTCAACCTGCTGGTCTATCTGGGGCTGAACGGCATCCTGTGGGTGCTGCGGGTGCCCGCAGAGCTTTGCCCGCTGATGAAGGACTACCTGCTCATCATCTTTCTGGGCATTGCGGCCACCTTTTTGTATAACTATTTCGCAAACCTCCTGCGGGCCATCGGCAATTCCGTGGTGCCGCTGGCGTTTCTGGCTGTATCAGCCATCCTGAACGTGATCTTGGATCTGGTCTGTGTCCTTGTGCTTGACTGGGGTGTGAAGGGTGCCGCCGTGGCAACTGTCTTTTCCCAGTATGTGTCCGGGGTGGGCATCGGCTTGTACACCCTGAAAAAGTTCCCGCAGCTCTGCCCGAAACGGACAGACTGCAGGTGGGACCGGAAGAACCTTGCCAATATCCTGAATCTTTCGGTGATGACCAGTGTTCAGCAGTCCATTATGAATTTTGGCATCCTAATGGTGCAGGGGCTGGTCAACAGCTTCGGCACGGTTATCATGGCGGCCTTTGCGGCGGCAGTGAAGATCGATTCCTTTGCCTATATGCCGGTGCAGGATTTTGGCAACGCCTTCTCGACCTATGTGGCCCAGAACTACGGAGCCAACCGGCCGGACCGCATCAAAAAAGGGATCCGCAGTGCCGGGCTGACAAGCGCGGTGTTCTGCATCGTCATCAGCGTGCTGGTCTGCGCCTTTGCCGCCCCGCTTATGGGAATCTTCATCGACCCGGCTCAGACCGAGATCATCGCGGCGGGCGTGCAGTACCTCCGCATCGAGGGCGCGTGCTACATCGGCATTGGCGTGCTCTTTCTGCTCTACGGCTATTACCGGGCGGTCAACCAGCCAGGGATGTCGGTCATCCTGACCATTGCCTCCCTTGGCACCCGTGTGGCGCTGGCCTATCTGCTTTCTGCCACGCCGCTGGGCGTTACCGGAATCTGGCTCAGTGTGCCCATCGGCTGGGCACTGGCAGATGCCATCGGCATTGGGTATTATTTGAAGAAGAGAACATAAAATATCCCCCGCTGCAAAACGTGTTCTGGCACGTCTGCAGCGGGGGATATGTTTTTCTATTGGAGCTTGAGATGATCCGGATGGAGCTTATTCCCCCACGGCGGGGACGTTCTGCATCGTCCAGAGGAGCTTCTGGACATCTACGCTGCCCATGTGGGTGGGTTCCTCACCAAAACGGAGGAGATTGGTCTGCTGGGCGGTAACAGTCTGCCACTGGGGCAGGTCTGCGCCGTTGGGGTCGCCGGTCTTGGCAAAGTTGGTCAGGTAATCTACCATCTGAGCGCTGAGGGCGGTGTCCTTCTCAGTGAAGGGCCGCCAGCAGTGAGCCAGCGTGCCGAACCAGTACCACAGGTCGCTGGAATGCCAGGCACCACGGTCATCACCGGGGAGCTGGCGGTCGAAGAACCAGCCATAGCTGTCGGCGTTCCGGGCGCACCAGTCCTGAGCCATCTGGTAGAGATAGGGCGGAACGATATCCTCGCTGGTGAAGCCAATGAGGTAAGGAATATGGTGCTGTTCGTCGGCAGCCAGCGTCTCAGGGCCGGTCTTGACCTGGAAACGGCCATCCACCACGGGCTCACAGCCCATACCCTTGAATTGGGGCTGGGTGCGGACGGCATCCCAGGCTGCAAACAGTCTGGCGGGGGCGAGGGCACGGAACTCGGCCAGCGTGCTGCACCCGGCGGTCTCCATGACTTGCTTCCAGAACGGGTAGTGGGCCTCAGCGGGCTTGGCCGTCAGCATCTGGCTCACGCCGCCGCCGCTGCTCATCACGGCCTTGGAGAACAGCCCCCTGGTGATGGGGGAGAGGACGAGCTGCTGGACGCTCATGGCACCGGCGCTCTGGCCCATGATGGTGATGTTGTTGGGATCGCCGCCAAAGGCAGCGATGTTGGCGTGCACCCACTGCAGGGCCGCCAGCTGATCCAGAAGGGCATAGTTGCCGGTGGATCCGGCCTCATCGGCCAGCTCGGGCAGGCAGACAAAGCCCATGGGGCCGAGCCGGTAGTTGATGGTCACAGCCACGCAGCCTTTGGTGGGCCAGACGGGGCCGTCGAAGTGTTTCTCGTGGCCGCAGCCGCCGGTAAAGCCGCCGCCGTGAATGTAGAAGATGACCGGCAGTCTGTCCCCGGGAGCTGCGTCAGCAGGGGTCCAGATGTTCAGGAACAGGCAGTCCTCGCTGTAGGTGTAAGTCTCGCCCTTGCGGAACTCGTTGTAGTAGAAGGCTTTTCCGGGTGCGGCGGCTTCGTCATAGAAGGCGCGGGGCTGGTAGCAGCAGGCACCGTACCGGGTGGCATCGTAGACACCGTCCCAGTGGGTGATGGGGACGGGGAACTCCCACCGCCCGGCGGTGGCGTAGCGGATGCCCTTGTAAGCGGCAATGCCCGGCCACTGGCAGGCCGTGCCGGAGATCATGCCGCAGGGCGTGGTGCGCTCAAAGCTCATGGGGAAACCTCCTTATCTTACTCTGCCGCTTTCAGACCCCGGATGTCCTCGCCCGCAAACAGGCAGGGGACAAAGGAGGAAAGACGGCTGGAGATCTTTTCGGTGTATCGCTTTTCCAGCAGGGAACCATCCGCAATGTTGGTGGTGACGATGGTGGGCAGACCGGCTCCCAGGCGGTTGTTCAGCAGGCTGTAAAAAGTGGTGATGAAGTAGGGGGTGACGAACTCGGTGCCCAGATCGTCCAGGATCAGCAGGTCGGCAGCAGAGGCGGTGCGCAGCAGGGTCTCGGCATCCTCGGAGGAGTCGAAGCGGGCGTTTTCCAGCTTGCCGAAGAAGTCCGGGCTGGAAACGTAGATCACGTCAAAATCCTTTTGCAGCACGATGCCCGCAATGGCAAGGGCGGCGTGGGTCTTGCCCAGCCCCGCGTTGCCGAAAAGCATCAGGCTCTCGCTGTTGTGGTCGAATTCCTCAGCGTAGCTGCGCAGATCCTCCAGCAGGCCGCCCATGTAGGTGCGGACAGGCTCGCCCAGCTTCTCGTCCATGGTGTTGGGGTAGTACCGCAGCTCCATGGTGTCAAAGCTGGAAATGGACAGGCTGGACAGCGCCTCGATCTCCTCCCGGCGCAGACCCTGCATCAGCTTGTGAACACAGGTGCAGGTGCGGCCCTGCACGCTGCCGGTATCCTGGCACAGCTTGCAGGTGAATTTTGGCTCCAGCGCATCCGCAGGGCGGCCGCTGGCGGACAGCAGGGCGGTGAGCTCCTGCCGGGCTTTGCTCAGTGCGGCGGCGGCTTCGGTGCGGTCTTTTCCGGCAGCGCCTGCCAGCGCGCAGCGGATGCCCCGCACCCGCACCTCGTCCTCAGCGTGGCGCAGGGCCGGGATGGCGGCCTCCGCCTCCAGCCGGGCATCCTCGGCATTGGCGCGGGCGGTCTGCCGCCGCAGAGCCACCGTGCGCAGGGCGGCTTGATACAGTTCCTGTTTGGTACGCATAAAAGCTCCTTATTCTGCAGGTGTGTCCGTCTTTTTGCGGAGCGGACGGCGGCGGGCAGCGTTCTTGAGAAAATCGTTTCCGCTGGGTTCGGCGCGGTCCACCCGGAGGTTCCGGCTGGCACCCATCCCGGCCACCGGGCCCCGCACATCGTGGACGGTGCGCAGGCCCTTGGCGTTCCAGGTCTTGAGGATGCTGTTCCAGTACCAGAGATCCCGCTTGGGTCCGGCCTGTACGGCGGCCTCCTGCACCATGGCATCATCGTAGCCGTAGACCTCGTACCAGCGGGCAATGGCCTTGCGCCCGCCAAGGGTCAGCTCGGTGTCGGCAATGCCCAGCAGGCCGCTGACGTACTGCTCCCGCTGGGCGCGCAGGGCCAGCAGCTGGAGGTGTGCGTCGGCCTGTTCGCCGGTCTCCACACCCTCGGCCCGCCAGACTTTCAATTCGTGGCTGACGGCACCCATCGTCCGCTTGCCCCGGCTGGCCACATAGGCCACGCAGAGCATGACGGTCTCGGGTACAAAGGCCTCCTGTACATAGAAATTCACCAGTT
Source organism: Faecalibacterium sp. Marseille-Q4137 (assembly GCF_017377535.1). Lineage (NCBI taxonomy): Bacteria > Bacillati > Bacillota > Clostridia > Eubacteriales > Oscillospiraceae > Faecalibacterium > Faecalibacterium sp. Marseille-Q4137. Next base: position 115,144 of record NZ_JAFREK010000004.1, on the reverse strand, counting down.
TTTCCATTTCGGGGTGGGTCAGCGGACGGGCAAAGCTGGTCTGGGCGCAGTCGATGAGGGAGGAGATCATGGGGTCGGTGCGGCTGGCCGTTGCGATCTCGCTCCAGGTCATGGGGGCAGGGGCTGTGGGCTCTTCGCCCGGGGCGGCGTTCTCCTCGTACCGTTCCAGCAGACCTGCACCGGCCCAGAAGGACAGGGCACTCTCGGCGGTCATCTTGCTGCGGAGCTTTAAGTCGGCGCAGAGCTTCTCCGGGTCAGTGATGCCGGTGGCCAGCACATACAGAGCCACCCGGACGTTATATTCCTCCGCAATGCCCAGCTTGGAAAAGACCAGCTGCGGCACCGGGATGGTGTCACCCTTGAATTCTTTCAGTCGATAGATCATGGTGCACCTCAGTGTTGTGTTTCGGCATCCGGTTCCGGTGCGGGCGGTGTCCAGGGCTCGCAGTCCAGGATGGACGGGTGGGCACTCCAGCGTTCCGGTTCGGCGTTGTAGGCATCGTTCAGATATTGGGCGACTGCGGTGCGGCCCTCCTCGGTCATCGGGAAGATCTCCCGCCGCCGCAGGGCCGGGTCGGTCTTGTCCAGCGTCCACGGCTCGGGCCAGAGATCCACCGTGAGGATGGCCTCTTCTTTTTTGGCCTCCTCGCCGCCGTCCGGGTCGGGGACGGAGCGCTTGCCCGGGGTGATGAGGTAGCGCATCCCATCCTCGTTGCCGCTGAATGAGTTTTTGTTCTGCAGATAGTGCAGCATGGGCACAAAGATCATGTAGAATTCCTTCCATTGCGATAATCTATCTTTCATTATAAAGCAACTGGCGCAAAAAGCAAGTTTTTTCCGCCTGCCGCGTTCCGACAGAAAAAACTGTTGACAAAACCGCTGCACTTTGCTACACTAATGGAGCAGTCCTGCAGGGTTAGCTCATCCGGTAGAGCGACTGCTTCCCAAGCAGTAGGCGGCGGGTTCGAGTCCCGTATCCTGCTCCATAAAAAAGAACGCCAGTTCGTTGAGAATTGGCGTTCTTTTTCTTTTGATCACCCACTTTGTAACCCACTTGACTTTTCGTAAACAGAGCACAGCCCCGGACAGCGATCTTACTGTCCGGGGCTGTGCTTTATCAAATCGCCCGGCGGTTGCGCCGTCCGGCTGCCGGGAGGTGTCGCAAAGTCCCCTCCATGGTACGCGCTATCAGGAGGCGGGGAGGGGACAGCCGCAGCGCTGCGGTGTAGCTCACTTCTTCCCCTGCATCTGATCCAGCAGCTCATCGGCGCGGATGGCCTCGGGAGTAAAGCTGTTGTTCTCCCACCATGCCCAGATGGCGGCAGCGGTGGTCAGGCCAGCGGTCACCCATTGCTCCACGCTGGCGCTGTCGATGGGCAGCACCGGCTTGCCTGCTGCACTCAGCAGCTGATTGACGAGGGCCAGTGCCAGCACAACAGTGCGGGCGATGGTCGCGGCGGGGATGGCGGGGGTGTTGTTCTCAGTGATGTGTGCGTTCATAATGTCAGTTCCTTTCTTCAGTCGTGGATGGGTAAAGCGCAGGCTCTCTTGTACAATTCCGTGCCGGTGCCGTTGCCGCCCATCACATGATAGGTCTTGTAGAGGTAATTCAGGTTGCGCAGGCCGTCGCGGGTGATGTACCCCAGCTCCATAAAACGGTAGCACTCGGTATAGATGCGGTCGTGCAGCAGGGCCAGCACCGCGTCCCACAGGGCCTTGATCTTGGGGATGGCGGCAAGGATCGCGCCGCCGATCAGAGCACAGAGCCACCCGGCCCAATACTCCGTGATAAACTGCCACATCGGTCTCACCCCTCCTCGTCATCTTCCCACGCCTGCTGGATGCGCTGTCCGTTGTGACACACCGCATCCAGAACGGCATCTGCTTGGATATTGGATGCCAGCAGGGCCTTGTCTTGGGTATTCATGTTGTAGTACCCCGTGAACACCTCACCGTCTGCCAGAGGCGCTGCTACGGTGATGCGGTCGATCTTGTGCTCTTCCAGTGTAGCTAGAACCTCCGAGAGCCAGGGTGCGTATGGTGCATCTGAAATCAGATAACTTGCCATCGGTCTCACCCCCTGACCTGCCCCAGCCCGGCCCGCTGGATGATGGCAGCGTAGTCCTTGTAGGCCACGCTCAGGTCTGCGCCCTTGGCGATGCCGGGGATCTTGCCGCTGCTGGTGTACTGCCACATCCCAAAGGGCCAGCCGGGGGCGGGCTTCTTGGTGCGATAGGCTGCCAGCCATACGTCGTAGGGCTTGAGGGCCGCGCCGCCCATGTAAAGGTTGGTCTGCCCGAAGTTCAGGCCGGTGTAGAGCATGGCGTACACGCCCCAGCTCTCCACCACGCTCAGGCAGTGGGCCACGATGTCAGTCAGGGTGGCCTTGCTCAGGGCCTCCTGCAGCTTGTCCTCGATGTCCACGGCCACCGGCAGCTGGAACGTTCTGCCGCCCAGTGCCTTCTTGAACAGGGCCAGCTCCTTGTCGGCCTGTGCCTTGGTGGTTGCCTTGAAGTAGCCGTACACGCCCACCGGGATGCCCAGTCGGGTGCACTCGGCGTAGTTGCGGGCAAAGAAGGGGTCGATGTAGGGTTTGCTGGGCTTGCCCTCTTTGCTGTTGCCCATGGCCCGGATCATCACGCCGGAGACAAGGCCGCTTGCCTTGACCTTGTCCCAGTCAATGCGGCCCTGCCAGCGGGAAACGTCAAGTATGGTTCTGGGCATTGCTCTGCGCCTCCTTCTCGGTCAGCTGGACATGGATAGCTTCCAGGTCGTCAGCGGTCAGGGCAGGGTAATCCGCTGCGATTGCCTCAAAGGCTTCGCCGTTGTTCAGCCGGATGCGGAATGCCCGCACCATGATGCGGAGTTTCAGGTTGTTCAGCGTTTTCATAGTTTTAACCTCCAATCAAATCGGCCATCATAAGCACAAGGTCGTCGTTTGCCGCTTCCAGAGCGTCCATGCGGCCCGGCACGGTTTCCAGCTCTGCCTTTTTCTTCGCTTCGGCGGCAGCGGCTTCTTCTGCCTTTTTCTTGGCTTCAGCCTGTGCAGCCAGCTCTTCGGCGGTGTAGCGGATGTACCGCATCACCGGCACTTCCTCATCCCAGGCGGGCTGAGGGTCAACACCGGGCACATCGATGATCTTTACCATGTCCCGGCCAATCTCTTTACCATCCCGGTAGTAGATGGCGAGAGAGCCGTCCGGCAGCTTTGCGGTCTCTCTGTGCCACTGCGGAGCTGTGCCCTCTACGGCATCATGGTGAACGACTTCCACATCTTCCACCAGATAGCCCGCTTCCAGATCCGGCTCTGTTGTAAGCATTGTGCCGGACTCATCAATTGTTTTCATAGTTACTCCTTTCATGCGGCATCATCCACCCGCACCCAGATGTACAGGGCATAGTAAGGGTTCAGGACGCTCATTGCCTGCCCGCTGCCGGTGCTGCCGATGCTCACGGTATGAGTGTGAGCGCCAGCGTCTCCGATGCTCACAGAGTGGCTGTGCCCGCCTGCGCTGTTCGTGCTGAAGCTGTGGGTGTGGGAACCATCAGAACTGGTTGTAAATTTATAATTAGCCCAGGAAGCTCCATAGTTCCTAATACGGTACGATTCGCCATCATCGCCGCCACTCTTATACTCAGCATTCACATTATGGCTATGCGAACCCGCCCAATCGGTCGTACCGCTATGGCTGTGGCTTCCTGCGGAGCCGGTGGATGCACTGTGGCTGTGGCCGCCTGCACTGCCAGTAGACCCGCTATGGTTGTGGCTCGGCATTTCGGCAGTAGTCTGGGTGTGGGTGGCGCTGCCGCCGGTGGTACCCACAGGGTAGGCACTGGAAGCGCCCATGATAAACTCACCTTCGACGCGCTCCCATGTGCCGCCGATAAAGCTTGCCGGGCTGGTGGGGTCGTTGCTGGCCCAGTACCTGACTCTCTTGTAGTCCTCTTCCCGCTGGGCGGCAAGGGATTCTTCGATCAGCTTTCTTACCGCCGCCGCATCCGCCGGTGCATCCTCTACGCGCAGGGTCTTATCGGTACCTGCCCGCGTTCCAGCCAGCGCTGCGGCATCCTCTGCGGCTTTCTGGGCCTTTTCCGCTGCCTGACGGCTGGTGGATGCCGCTCCCGCGCTGGTAGATGCCTCCCCGGCCTTAGTGGCGGCGGTGGAAGCGCTCCCCGCAGCGGCGGTGGCCTGCTGGGTGGCAATGTTTGCCGCAGCGGTGGCCGTTTTGGTGGAAGCTGCCACGTCGTTCAGGGCCGCGGTGCGGGCCTGTGCGATGTCCTTCAAGGCGGCGGTGTGTTTCGTCTCCGTGTCCTGCAGGGCCCGCTGGGCGTTGGTCTCGCTGTCCTTGGCGTTCTTCTCGCTGGCGGCGGACTTGGTCTCGCTGCTCTTGGCTGCCTCCGCGCTGTCCTTGGCGGCGGCAGCACTGTTGCTGGCGTTCTCCTCCAGCGTGGCGATGCGCTCCCGGGCAGCGGCCAGCAGCTCGTCGGTGGGGATGCCGGTCACACCGTCCCGCACGATGCCGCAGAGCTTCTCGTCCAGCCGGGTGTCGGTGATCTGGCCGGTGGTGACGGCGGTGGAGCCTGCCGGGCGGGTGATCTCGGCAAGACAGAGGTCGTAGATCAGCTCGGTGCGAGAGATGGCCGGGGCCGTGGGAGTGCTGGATGCCGTGCCCTGCAACACATGCAGGCTGGCGGCTCTGGCACCGGCATCATAGCGCATGACGATGCGGTCGATGCGGGGGAGAGACGGGTCGGCCAGCGGCATGGTCAGGGTGTCGGCCTCCCGCTTGGTGATGGAGTAGCCAGTGAAGCGGCTGGGGTGCACCCAGCCACGGCCCGCCCCCACGGTGACCGTCAGCCCGCCTGCGGCTGTCACCGGGAAGTCCTCAGCTCCGCTAAACACACCCGAGGTGAGGCCCGCAAGGTAGGCCGCCACGTCTGCGGCATCGAAGTCGCAGTCGTTGGCGGGATATAAAACGATTTTGCTCAAAAGATCATCTCCTTAGCTTGCGCCAGACCGGCGTACCCAGCCGCACGGTGCGGGTGGTGCTGTCGCTCTGGCTTTGGGTGATGACATCGGCCACCCGGACGGTGGCCTTGTAGCCCAGCTCCGGGATGGTGCAGAAGGCCACGTCACCGGGGGAAAGGCCCTCGGCATCGATGATCAGCTCAATGGAGCCGGTGCGCAGCTGTTCCAGCAGTTTGTTGGTGCCCCGGGCCATGAGCCGTTCGAGGTAGGCTTCGCTCCTGCTGGTCTCGCCCTTTTCCTCGTCCGGCTGCACATCCCGGGCATCCACATACAGCTCCCGCCGGTCGGCCCCGGTGGCATCGGTCAGGCCCACGGTCACGGTGGCCCGGTTCTCGCCCTCACCGGCCCCCTGCACCACGGCGACGTTGGCATAGTCGCTGTCCCCAAAGGCCCACGCAGCCTGCTGCAGGGAGCCCCACTTGGTACTGAACCTGTTGTTGAGGTCGGCGGTGGGCCGATAGACCTCGAACGTTAGTTTTTTCTGGTCGTTTTTACCACTGAGCCGCACCCGGAAGCCCAGATCACAAGCCGCGCCGATGGTCATCAGGTAGTCCATGATGCTGCCGCCGGAGGTCTGGGCGGTGTAGGTGGTGTCGAAGCCCACAGCAGCACCCAGCTCCAGCTTGGGCCATGGCTGCATTGCGCTGACCAGTCTGCGCATGGCCTGTTCCGCGTTCTCGTTCTTCACGATGCTGGTACCGGCCCGCTTGGTGAAGATCCACGTCCCCGGGAAGCCGGTGACCACTAAGTTGCTGTCCTGATTCTCGTTGCTCCGGTGGCAGATGCGCATGGGCACATCGCTGTCATTGCGGCGCAGCCAGCGGCCCTCCCGGAGAAGAGCGAGGTTCTCCTCGGTGGGCCGCACTTCCAGCGTCATGCTCCCCTCGGTGTTGTAGGGCTCGTCCCAGTAAAGGCTCACCCACACCTCCACCCGGCCCAGCCGGGCGAGGGTCAGCTCGTCCAATACGTCCAGCGTCACGAGATCACCTCCGGCAGGATGCCCGAAACCATGGGATAAAAGCGCACCGTCACCTGCAGGCTGGTCTCGCCGCTGTCGGCGGTGGCTTTGAGTAAGTTGTCGCCCGGGGCCAGCTCCAGCAAGTCGCTGTCCTCATCCAGCAGGGAGAAGATGTTCTCCTCCGTGCCGTCCTCTGTCCGCTTGACAGCCAGCTTGTCGGTGGTGGTGCGGTAGATCTCGATGACCTGCCCGGGGGTCAGGGTGGTCAGGATGCGGATGCTCTGGCCGGTGACGATGTTCAGCACGGTGGGGTTGACCACAGCGCCGTCGCTCTTGAGGGTGGCCGTGAAGGGCACTGCCAGTGCCCCGGGGTTGACCGCGTTCAGCCAGCCGACGGAGGTGCGCACGCCGAAACGGTGGGGTGTGCTGTAGTTGATGGGCAGCCTGAAGCTGGGCACAAAGCCGTTGATGCAGAAGCTCTGGGCGGTCAGGTCGTACCAGAAGGGTTTCGGGCAGAAGAGCATGAAGGCCAACACCGGGTAGGGGTGGATGCTCTTTGTGTAGGGGGTCTTGGAAAGCACGAAACGACAGAAGAATTTATCCTCGAAATACATTGTGCCGCTGGTGAAATAGGGCAGCTTTTCCAGCAGTAATTCCGCATCCGCATCGCCGTGGGAGCTGTGGCAGTGGATGATGAGCTCACGGCTCACCCCGGCCACGCTCTGGCGCTCCACGCTCACGCCCACCTGGTTCACGCCCTGTGCGGTCTGCACGTCCACGTCTACGCCATTGATGGGGTCGAGGGAGTAGGGCGTGCCGTAAGCCCACCCGATGTCGAGAGTGGCCCCGGCATCCGTGACCAGCTGCAAATGGTCTTTTCTGAATGGCATTGTGGAGCCCTCCTTTCATCGTTTCTGGGCCTTGGCCCGGTCGGCTTCCCAGCGGGCTTCCCGCTGGAGGTCTGCCGCCGTCTGGGCCTTGGAGTAGATATACTGGTTGACCGTGGTGTCGCCCTCCCGGTGGTAGTTGTTGGCGGCTGCGGCCACCTGTGCCGTGCCGGAAGCGGCCACAGACCGGCTGATGGCCATGTTGTCCGATAGCACCAGAGAATCGGCTTGCCGCACCATCTCGGCCAACTTGCTGTTTGCGGCCAGCAGGGCCTCGGTGTTGGCCTCCACAGCGTCGGTCAGGTCTTTGTCCGGGGTGGGAGCCGTCGGCGTGGTGGGGGCCGTCGGCGTGGTGGAGCTGCTGGTCTTGGTGATGTCATTCAGGCTGCGCTCAATCTTTGTCTGGATGCCATCCACATAGGTGGTCACGGTCTTGTAGGAGCGCTCCACGCCGTCCACCAGCTTGGTACCCGCCTCGGTGACGGTCTTGGTCACTCGCTGGGTGATCTTGCCGGTCTCGTCCTGCAGCTTCTCGGTGAGCACCTTGGTGGTCACGGTGCTGCCGTCGGCATTGGTGGTCTTGCTGGTGTCGGTCATGCTCTCGATGACCTTCTGAGAGCTGGCGGAGGTGCCGGAGTTGCTGGGGTTGTTGATGGCTTCCTGCTGCTGTTTCCGTTCCGCCTGCCGCTTGGCCCGGTCGGCAGCGATCTTGTTGGCGTAGTCCCACGCCGGATTGGAGATGTAGTCAATGTGACCGCCGAAAAATCCGGCCACGAAGTTATAGGCACCGATCAACCCGTTGATGAGGACGATAAAGCCCTCGATGCCCGCCGCCACGACGCGAAGCAGGCCCTCGAAGATGTAGCTCATAAAGTCCTCAACGCCCGCCCAGACATTCTGGAAAGTGTTGGCAATCTCTTTGTTTTTGCCGGAGAAGTTCAGCAGGGCACCCACCAGCATCCCGATGAGGGAGATGACGAGGAGGATGGGGTTTGCGTCCATGGCCACGTTCAGGGCGGTCTGCCCGGCTGTGGCGCTGGCCGCGGCGGGCACGAACTGCGCCACCAGCCCCATGGCCAGCTGAGAGAGGTTCCCGAACACGCCGCTCAAAGCGCTGCCCAGCTGGTTCAGGGCCCCCAGAGCGATGGAGTTGATCTGCGCCTGCTGTTCCTTGGTGCAGGCCTGCCAGAAATAGCTGGCAGCCCACAGGCCCAGGCTCTCGAGGTCGCCATCCTTGAGGGCCGTTGCCAGCGTCTCGATGGCCCCCAGCGCATCCGTCTGGATGTCGGACTGGATTTGCGCCCAGCCCTCGGTGAGCTTGGTGCGGAGCTGGGTGGTCAGCAGCTCACCCACGCTGCCGTACTGGGGCCCGGCATCCTCGATGGTCTTTGCCACAGTCTGTGTGCCGTCGGCGGCGATGGTGGTCACGGTCTTGACCGTGTGCTGCACGCCCTCGATGACCTCAGTGCCGGTGCTGGTGATGACCCGCTTGACCTGCTCGCTGCCGTCTGCCAGCGTCTCGGTGGTGGTCTGGGTGGTGACCTTGGCCCCGTCCACGAGGGCCGTCTGGGTCGCGGTGACCGTGGAAACCACATCACGGACGGCTTCGATGCTGCGCTTGACAGATTCAGAGCCATCGGCGGCGCGTTCCGTGACCGTTTTTACGGTCTTGGCCACGCCGTCGATGATCTGTTGCGAGGTCTCCGTGATAATCTGTTTCTGCTGGGTGGAGCCGTTCGCCATGGTTTCGGTGACGGTCTCGGTCACGGTGGTTACGCCGTCCACAATCTGTGTAGCGGTGTCTGTGACGGAAGCGACCACAGTCTTGGCTGCGTGCTTCACCCGGGCGGTGCCCTTGCTCAGACCCTGCGCCAGACCTTTGCAGGTGTTCACGCCGATCTCGTCAAAAACCTTGGAGGGTGAGTGGATGCCCAGAACCCGCTTGACGATGTCGGGCAGCTGCTGGGCCAGACCACCGACTTTCTTCACCAGGGTCGCCCAGCCGCCGGTCAAGCCCTTCCACAGGCCCTCTACGATCTGTGAGCCGATGTCCAGCCACCGGAAGGCGATGAACACGTCAAAGATGGCCTTGCAGATCTGGGGGATATTGGCCACGAGGGTAGGCACTGCCTGAAGCAGCCCCTTGCCCAGCATGAGGATCAACTGGATACCGGCCTCGAGAATCTTCGGGGTGTTGTCATTGATGATGCTCGCGATATCCGAAACGATACCGGGCAGATACTCAATCAGGGTAGGCAGCCCATCCATCAGGCCCTGCATCAGGCTCAGAATGAGCTCGATGCCTGCGTCTATGATCTGGCCGATATTCTCCCGCAGGCCGCTGGCAAAATCAGCGACAAGGGGGAGCGCCTTGGCCAGAAACTCGGGGATACCGGAGGCCAGGCCCGCGCTCAGCTGAGAGATCATCTGGATGCCGGTGCTCACCAGCTGAGGCAGGGCAACGCCCAGCGCCTGCACCAGAGCGCCGATGATCTCAGCGCCGGACGAGAGCAGCTGCGGTGTAGCTACTACGATATCCTCTGCAAGCTGAACGATGATCTCGGTACCGGAGGTTACCAGCCCCGGCAGCTGTGCGGTAACGCTGGCGGCCAGATCGGAGATGATCTGACCCGCTGCCTGAAGCATCGCTTCCGGGCCGCCCTCAGACAGGGCCTTTGTCAGGGTAGAGAAGCATTCGGAGCCCCACTTGGCTGCCTCGTTCAGGCTAGGCTCCAGATAGTCGTAAATACCCAGCTGCAGGCCCTCCAGGGCGCTCTGCATGATGGTGACGGAGCCCTGCAGGTTGTCCAGCTGTGTCTCTGCCATCTGGGCCATAGCGCCGGAGTCACCGGCTGCCTCGCCCGCTGCGTCGATCTGCTGGGCCAGTGACTCCCACTGCTCACCCTGCGCCGTCAACAGGCCGTTGACGGCTGCGAGGTCGGTCTTGTTGAACAGCGCGTTGATGACGCTGTCCTTCTGCCCCTGTGTCAATCCAGCCAGAGAGCCGCTCAGGTCGGTCAGGATGTCGTCCAGGCCGCGCATATTGCCCTGCGCATCGTACACCTGCAGGCCCAGCTGCTCCATGAGCTTGGTGGCATCATCGGTGGGGGACTGCAGGGACAGTATGATGTTGCGCAGGTGCGTGCCGCCCTCTGCGCCCTTGATGCCGACGTTTGCCAGCAGGCCCAGGGCGGTTGTTAGCTCCGTGGTGCCGCCCTTCAGATTCGCGGCGGTGCCGCCCACTGTCAGGATGGCTTCGCCCAGCTGACTGACGTTGGCGTTGGCTTTGCTGGCCGCCTTGGCCAGTTTGTTGCCGAACTCGTCCACATTCTGCTTGTTGGCCTCGAGGTTCAGCGAGGCCATAGCATCGGTGACCAGATCGGACGCATAGGCCAGATCCATGCCGCCCGCTGCGGCCAGGTTCAGGACGCTGGGCAGCACCTCAGCAGCCTTGTTAGCATCGTAGCCAGCAAGCGCCAGATAGTTCAGAGCGTCCGCTGCCTGTGTAGCAGTGAACGCTGTAGTGCTGCCCATCTCCTTGGCCTTGTCCGTCAGGCTCTGGATCTGATCCACACCCACGCCCATGGTGGCGGCCACCTGGGACATGGAGGACTGGAAGCTCATGCCGACACCGACAGAGGTTTTTGCCAGCGCTGTCAGCTTTCCGGTAGCAGCTTGCGTCAGCCCGGAGATCAAATTGCCTGCGGCTACCGACATCGCGCTCAGGCCCTTATTAAAGCCGCTTGCGTCCAGCCGGGTATCGCCGGTAATACTGTAGTCCGCCACTGTGTCCACCTCTCATTCGGAGCACGGGCACAGGGGCACAGGCTGTTATAACTTGATTTCTACCTCCCGCTTACATGCGGGGTTCTTACATTTCACCCACAAACCGTGGGCGCAGGCTTCGGGAGCCGCCCACACGGGCAGCGCTCTGCCGCAGAAGGGGCAGGGCACCGGGGCGCGGGAATCAACCGAAGCGGTCGAGGAAAGCGTCCTCGTGCTCTTGCAGGGTTTCGCGCCGCTTCACCCCCTTCAGCCCATCCGGCAGGGCAAAACGCTCTTTCAGGGTCTCGTAGTAGTCCCGGTCGGCTCTGTCCATATCGGAGGTATCCTTGCCCCGGATCTCCACGATCTTGCCCAGCGACGTTTCCGGCGGCAGGGCATGAAGCAGTGCTTTGAAGCGCCACCAGTGCACCTTGTCAGCGGTCAGGTCGATGCCGTAGGCCTGCTGAAAGGCCCCCACGATGTAGTCAGCATCGCACCGGTAGTCCAGCACAGGCTCGTCCTGTGGGTCGCTGCTGCTGCCAGTCCCGGTGCGCTCCTCGTCCTCGGGGCCGCCGCCCTGGCAGAAGCGCACCAGAGATTCAAAGGCTTCCTGGTACTGCACTCCGGGCACCGGCTCTACAAAGAACCGCTGAACGGCTTCACAAATCATCCGGGCGCTGTCCTCGTCAGTCTTGGCGCGGCGGGTGCGGATCAGCAGCCAGATCATGGGCCGGAAGTCAGGGTCGATGGCGCGGCCCTCCCACTCGGTGGGCAGGGTGTCCGTCAGCAGGTCATGCATTGTCCAGTGCCTCAAGCTCTGCCTTCAGCTGGGCACGGCGGGCGGCCTTTGCCGCTTCCTGTGCTCGGAAATCCACCACGGCGGGATGTGTCTTGACCGCGGCCCGGCGCTGCTCACGGTTCATGGGGGCAGGGATGGCCTGTGCTGCCGAAACCTGTGCTGCCGAAACCTGTGCTGCCGAAACCTGCGCCCGCTCCTCGGTGGGGTGGATCAGCGCGCTGGCACTGGCCTTTTCTGCGGCCATGGCCTCGGCAAAGGCCTTGCTGACCGTCAGGCAGGCGTTGAAGTTGCTGCCGTCCAGCCCCAGCTTCTCAGAAGCACCCTCGCCTAGAACTTCGTCCAGGTAGTCCATAAAGATGCGGCACTGGAAGCGCAGCCAGGCAGGGTAATCGCTCTCGGGAGTGTAGCGGCTGCCCTCCGTCCGAGCACGTTCCTGCTGCCGGGTCTGTGCAGCCAGCATCCGATCCACGTCGTTGGCGTTCAGGGTGGAAAAATCAAATTCAATGCCGTTGATGATCATGGAAAATCCTCCTGTTACAAAAAGGGCCCCCGTTCACCGGGGAACGAGGGCTGTGTGGTGTTGTTATCAGACCTTGGCAGCCTTGGTGGACTGCGTGTCGGCCTGAGTCAGGGTCAGGTAGTTGAACTCAGCCGGAACGCCAACACCCTTCACGTCGCAGGCAAAACCTGCGGAGTTGCTGGCGGAGCCGCTTGCATCGGAAGTGACGATAAAGGCAGCTGCGCCCTTCTCGCCCTTGCCGGTCTTTGCGCTGAAGTAGATATAAGGGAAAACCACCTCAGTGCCGGAGCCGAACTTGATCTTGTGGGAGAGCAGGAAATCCTGCGCAGGGTCGCCCACGCAGCGGTTACCGTTCAGGGAGAAGGTGCGCTGGGTCTCGCCCTTCTCGGTGACAGTGCCTGCGCGGATATAGGCCACGTCCTCGGTGGAAGCGTTCAGGGCACCGGAGTGCTCCTTGACACGCTCTGCAAACACGACCCAGTCGCTCTCCTTGGTCTGGGTGGAGGCATCGGTCTGGATTGCAAAGATGAAGTCATCGGCTTTTTCGGTGCCGGTGTAGTCCGCGCTGGGCACGATGCCCTTCTTGGTCTTGAGCGCGGTCAGGGTTTCGGAAACAGTCATAGGGTTATCTCCCTTCCTGATAGTATTGAAGTTGAAGCTGAATTTGGAATCGGCAGGTGTTGGCATCCTGGTTCAGGATGTACCCCGGGGAAAGGCACACCACAGCCTCTGCCTTTTTATCACCTGCCAGCTTGGGCAGATTCTGCGCGGAGGTCTGCGTCTCCACCCAGTCGGCGAAGTCGTCCCAGAAGGAGCTGTTCGCGGCCTGCTCCACCACGTTCTGGGTGTAGCTCATCCGAGAAGCCAAGACGTAGTTCTTGGCCCTCAAGCTGCCCCTGATGTACTGCTCCAGAATCGGCGCGGTCGGGGTGCTCTCCAGGGAGAACTGACAGGGCTCTGCGCCCAGATAGTCGATGGAGAACGCCACATCGCCGTCGTTCAGAGAAGCGGCAAGCGGGCAGGAGGCCAGCCATTCCAGCATGGCCTGAATGTCGGGGGTTTTGGTTTCGTTCATTTCAGCTCCTTCTGCGCCCTGGCCTTGACAAAGGAGATGAACTCCTGCCCGTGGTCATTGACACAACGTTCGCCCCAGTGGGGGCCTCGTCCGTCCTCCCGCACGCCCCGGCCACAGGGCAGCCGGTAGTACTGGGCGGCGGCGTAGGGCGTGGCCTGCACGATCTGCCCACTGCCGAGAACGGTATGATCGTTCGTGCTGCCTGCCAGAGCGCCGGTGCGCAGGGGGATGTATGGTTTTACCAGCCGGACAAATTCGCCGTCGGCCTCCTTCTGGAGCCGTTCAAAGGCTTCTGTGTACTGCCCGGCGAGGTCTGCTTTCCAGCAGATGCCGAGGTTCAGGTTGCCCTTCTGCCCCAGCTTGACATCTGCGGGCTGGTTGATCTTCAGCAGAGGGTTGGCCATCAGCTCACCTCCACATACCAGTGAGGGCAACGTCCGCTGCGGTTGTCCTGGACGCACGTTACCGTCCCGGTGCGCCCGCTTGGTAGAAGCACCTTGTCCTCCAGCGCTACTGTCCACCGACGGTCCCGGAGCGCGGCCTCTGCGGCCTTGAATGCCTCGGGGGTGAGGAACGTGCTGCCAGCCGGATTGGGGCTCTCAGCAGCCCCCTCCGGGGCTGCTGTGGTGTGGCCGGGAAAGATGCAGAACGAAGTCTGCTCCTGCCGGGCAAAGCCGGGGGTCTCTACGTGAGCGCTGCTGACTTCACGACAGCTGACACCGGACAGTACTGTGGTGTAGCTCTTGCTCACAGTGCCCTTGCGGATGATGTGAGTGATGGTGACAGTCTGGTCTGCGCCGAGAGGCTTTCGCATCGGTTGACCTCCCTTCAGCGTCTGCGGGGCGGGTGGTACACGCCGCCCTGGTACAGCATCCAGCGGGTAACCGGGGCGCTCAGGGTCTGCTCCACGATCTGCTGCTGCCGTGCGCCGAGGTAGGATTGCATATCCAGCCCGGATGCATAGCTCTCAGTGTACCCGTGGTTGCTGACGTTGGTCACACCGTCCCAGCTGGCGCTGACCTCTTCTGAGAGGGCCACCAGCCGGGCCTGGCACAGGGCCAGAAGCTCTGTCTGCTCCGGCTCAGCTGCGATGCTGGCGCACCAACGTGTAGCGTTCTCGATGAAGAGCGCCGCGTCGATGGCCATTGGCGTGAACTGCGGCTCAGTCAGACTGCTGTCTGGGTACTTCTCCTTGAAATCGGAGTAGGTCAGCCAGCTGTCCATAGGTTACGCCTCGGCAAAGTTCGCCTTGGGAATGGTGATCTTACCCATGCGGACGTTCTTGTGGTCAAACTTCAGCTTCCAGTTGGTGGAAGTGGTGAACTCTGCGTCGGTGGGGGTCTCCTTAGCAATCTTATCCGCGTCGAAGCTCAGACCGTTGGGGTGCAGGATGAAGGCGCGGTTGTTGTACAGGATGTCCGTACCGCCTGCCTTGGCTGCATCGTACTCGGTGGTGTCCGGGGAGATGACCTTGGGGTTTGCGGTCAGAACGGAACCCTGACCCAGCAGGAAGGTGTTGTAGTTGGTGCCGTCATCGGTGCCGCGGTCGTTCTCGATGACGACCAGGCCGTTGATGGTGGGCAGGCTGACTTCCTTCTGGAGCACATTGGTGATGGTGTACTTGTTGTAGTTCAGCAGGCCCAGCTTCTTATACTCGGCCATGATCTTGGAGTGCACCACCAGCAGGCCGAACTTGCCGGAGAAATCGCCCAGGGCGCTCTGCTGCACGTCGATCAGCTGGTTTGCGGTCACGCCGCCGGTCTTGACGGTCAGAGAGTGGTTCTCCAGGCCGGTAACGCCCAGAGCGGCGTTGACCAGCTTGACCAGCAGGCCCTGCTTGTACATGCGCCAGTAGCGGCCAGTGTTGCGGGCCACAGCAGCCATAGGATCAGCCGCGGTCAGCTCACGGGTCAGCTCGGTGGCTTTCCAGGCCTTCATGCGGTCGATACGAATCCAGCTCTGCTTGCCGCCGGAGATCTCGGTGGGCACGTTGTCGGCCACGCCGTCGCGCACCAGAGGAGCGTCCTGATCGGGGTCGAGGGGGTTGTAAAAGCGGATGGTACCCTGCACGCCGCCGTTGTCCAGGGCGGAGGCCATGCTCTGGTCGTTGGCCAGAATGCCGGATGCAAGGATGGAATCGGAGAAGGTGGCCTCCTGATCTACGAAGCCCTGATAGACCTCGGGGTCAAACGGGAAGCCGCCAAAAGTGCCGGTGATAGGCATAGCTCATTACCTCGTTAGTGTCGTGCAGCCCTCACCAGTGTGGAGAGCTGCTGGAAAAGCGCCGGGTTGCGGGTGCGCAGGGCCATGCGCTCGGCACCGGTCATCTGGAGAAACTCCTGCAGGGTGGGCTGTGCACTGCCACCCTGGCTGCGGGGCTTCGGGACGATGATCGGGTTGCCCTGGGGCTCGTTGCCCGGCTGCGGTTCGGAGCCGCCATCCTGCGGGGCGGGGGAGCCCTGCTGGAAAAGGTACGGCTTGCGGGATTTGAGATCAGCGAATGCCTGCTTGACATCCTCCGCCTGATTCTTGCTCTCACGCAGTGTAGCTCTGTCCGGCAGCAGCTGGATCACGTCCGCCTCATCCAGAGCGCCTGCCTCCCGGGCAGCGCTGCGTAGCACGTTGTTGAATGCGTACTCGGCAGCCTGGGTGTTCAGCTGGTTCGTCAGGTTGGTGATCTGACTGCGCAGGTCGTTGACATCCACGCCCTCAAAGGCGGCCAGTCCCTGCTGAGCGGTGGCCAGCTGCGCCTGCAGGCCCTGTACAGTGGCCTGGTAGGTGGCTGCGTCCTGCCCGTGCAGGCGCATGATCTCGTTGATCTGCTCCTCGGTCAGACCTTCGATGGCTCTCAAATCATCACGTTTCATGGTTTTACCTCCCGGAGGGCGTACAGCAGATGTTTCGCGCTGCCGGTCGCGGTGCCCTCTGCGCCGCTTATACACCGGGCGCGTGGTGTAATCTGGGATTATCGTATCACAAACCAGGGGCCCAAAACGTTACGACTTGAGCGCTGCGTACCTGAAACAAAGCATACAAAAATTCCTATAAACCCTACGCGGGCGGGCATCAAGCGTGCCCTCGCGTGTATGTATTCTTATTTTCTTCTATTCAGGGTCAGGATAAGAGTTTGAGTAGACATTGTATGTTTTGGCCTGAAAACCCGCATGAACACTCACTTTTTCGTGACTACAAAGTTTGTATTGCGCTGAATGTTGCGACAAGCTAGAATTTTGTTGCAACCGTATACAAGCAAAACGCCCCGCGCCGGGAGGTTTGTCCTCTTCAGCGCGGGGCGTTTTGCGGTGTAGCGGTCACTCCTCGTCCGGTGCGAGGATAAGCTGGGAGCCGTCCGGGAGGATGAACGCCAGCTTTGCGCCGCAGAGGGCGGCGGCCTTGGCGAGGTCTCTGGCCGACCAGCTGTCCCGTCTCAGCTTGTTGCTCATGGCCTGCGGGGTGGTCATCCCGAAAGCGGCGGCGAAGGTGTTCTGGTCGGTCTCGGTCAGCTCCAGAAGAGCCTTTACTCGGCTTGATGTGGTCATCTCGGGTCACTCCTTTCTGCCACAAGGATATGACTTGCCGGGGCAAAAGTCAACAACAAAAAGAAATTAAAAAATAAATCAAAAACAACTTGACTTTGTTTCCGCGCAGAGGTAACATACAGCCACCGAAAGGGTTTTGGGATAAAAATAACGGAGGAAAACGAAAAATGAGATGTGATGATTGGGCATCCGCAGCGGCGCTGTATGACGGCGGCTGGCGGGCAGAAGACCGGGACGAGCTTGTAGCGGAGTACGACCTCTCCGAAGAAGAGGCAGACGCAATCTGCGAGGATCTCCGCAGGATGGATGAGAAGGAGGATTGAACCATGAAGAAAGATGAACTGCGCCGCCACCTGGGCACCGTAACCCTCGGGCTGGATACTCAGTGGGGCCTCATGCACCGGCAGGACTTGGATGACAGCACTCGGGTGGCTGCCGCTGGGCAGTATCAGGGGATGCTCTTCACCATCACTGCTCTGGGCGGTGATTGGCTGCGGGATGACAACAACAAGCATCGGGTGTTCCTGATGGGCGAATCCAGCCGGGACACCGACGAGTACAACAGCAAGGAGGACTGAACCATGAAAGAGCGTGCATTGACCTACGAGGAGTTCATCGCACTGGCCAAGGCAAACTATACCAAGGGCGGCGATGGCTACGTCGAGTGCTGGGATGACCGCACCTTCACCTACTTCGTGAAGGAGTTCGGGCCCATCACCAAGACCCAGGCGCTGCAGATGTTCGCTGCGGCATTCGACGAAGAGAAGGAAGAACGGGCAATCGCCCAGGCAGCTGCGAAAGGAGAATGGTAACCATGAAGAAGCTGAACATCACTTACGACACCGCAGAGATCGAGAACGGTGAGAAGATCGTCGGGGAGACCTGCTACACCGTCACAATGCAGGACGCGCTGGCCGAGCAGCTGCTCCGTGACCCCGGCTCCTGCGGGGCCATCGATATGGCCCACCTCGAGTTCCTGCTCCAGAGCGTGGAGATCCTGCAGGGCCGGAGATTCGTGGACGGCAGCATCAAACACTATGAACTGGTAAAGGAGGGCTGATCTATGAAAACAAGCGCATTCAACCGCATTTATGCGGAAGCCCAGCACGTCAATATCCAGAGCAGCGAGTGGTTCAACTTCGCCGGATTCTTCTGGATGCAGTGCACCGAGCACCAGCTGTCGAAGATGCGGGAGCTGCTCCGGGCACAGGGTTGCAAGACCGTGCAGAAGGACGATGGTGTGTGGTTCGCATTGGACAACGGCATTCTGATTAAGGCAAATTGAGGAGGGCTGATCTATGAAGAAAGTCAACTGGAAGGTGTACGGCGAAGCGCTGGATGCACTTCAGGCGCAGTTCTCTGCGGAGGACGGCATCCAGATCCACAACTGCAACTTTGCTCGGCAGGGTACCCCGGTGAAGATGGGTGTCCAGTGGGCCTCCCTCGGAACCAAGAGCCCGGAGGAGGCTGCCGAGTATGCAGACCGGATTCTGGATGCTGCCATGGCGGCAGAGCACTTCGTGTATAACGGCTACGTGGTGGACTATAAGGGAGGCGATCAGTGATGCGTGGATTCCGTGCGGAGATGGGCGGTCAGTTCTGGCACGAGGGTCAGGCTGAGCGGCGCGGTCACTGGTTCGCATACCATTCAATCGGTAGGGATGTATAAGGGGTGAAATGATGGAATCTTTACATTTTAAGGTCGATTCGCCTGCAAACTTTGTTAAGCTGGCCTGTACAATTCTTTTTGAGCGAAAAGAAGAACTGGTGAAGGAGTACGGCTCAGTTTGGCATGATGTGTTTGACGGGAAATCTGGGGATCAGCGTTTTCAGCAGTTCATGGAAGAACTATTCCCGGATGGATGTACCATCGGAGAACGGGAGCTGAATCGGCTGACGGATCAGGCGATTCGGTTTTTGAAAACAGATACGGTTTGCCTCGACTTGAAAGCGGGATACGACAAGATGCGGTTTACTTTCTGGGTGTACTTCATTCCAGAGCATAAGGTTTATCCGTGTCAGTTTTCACAGCACGAAGAAACCGTCATTGATATACTGGTTAATTTTTTCGGCGTGAATGTGCAGAAGTATAGCGTGGATAGCTTGCAAAAATTTATACTTGGCGCATTTCAGATTCAGTCCAATAATACTTCTGTGCGAGCCATTGCTGATGATTCTGCGTATATTCAGCGGACGGTGTATTATAGGGCTGATGGGTTACGCAGAGCCGGTAAATAAGTAACAGAAAAGGCCCGTAGGCGTTTAACCTACGGGCCTTTTCTACTGTCATCACGAAACACATCTTGATGAGCCGCACATTGAGTTCGTATGTGCGCGTTATGGAGGTGCATTCCTTCAGGGCGTTTTCGATGTTTTATTTATCGGACTTTCTCGAGCTCGCCGGTTTCGATGTTCACAAAATATTCGGCCAGCACAGTTCCGCTGCCCAGCATCTTTGCGTCGTGCTCTTCCTTGGCAACGTACTCCTGTACGGTTACGTCCAGGTCGCCGCCCATCACCATGATTTTGGTGGTCGTGTTGTAGTTGAAGTTAACGATGAAGTGAATCTCGCTGTCGTCCGTGAAATATTGCTTGTAGTAGTCCAGGGCATACTCGCTCATGTCGATGTTCTCTGCGATCAGCGAAATACGCCATTTCCCGGTGGTATCATTCCGGACTTTATCCGCTCTAAAGCTGATGCCATCCAGCGGCGAGGATTCTGTGCTGGCGGGTTTTGCCTCTGGTGCGGTGCTCTCGGCCACGGAACTGGCCGGGACGCTGGATGCCACGCTGCTTGCAGTGCTGGAAGCGCTGCTGCCACAGGCGGTCAAGCTGACGGCCAGCGCGAGCAGGACGATGCCCGCCTGGACATGGTTCTTGATTTTCATAGGGTGAGACCTCCTTTATTCTGGCCTGAAGTATAACACGGCCTTTTCAGAAAGTCCAGCACGACTCATTTTCTCGCCTGGGCTGCTGCGCTGGAGGCCTCGCTGCGGCCAAAGCCGGGCACGCTTTCTCGCAGCTGATACTGCTTGAGCCCGGTCTGCTGGAGGAAGTCCTTCAGCTTGTCTCGAGAGGCCGCCAGCTTGGCCGCTGCGGCCTTTTCTGTGTCCTTCTGGCCGCTTTCCTTGGCAACCAGAAAGGCCCGTTTCTCGGCCCTGATCTGGCGCTCCTGGGCACGCTGTATCTGGGTTGCTTTGTACCGTCCGATCTCCTTGCCGTTGTAGGATACAGTAGCTGCGTTGATTGCGGCCAGCCTCTCGGGCGTGTAGCTTCGCACACTTGCGCCCTCCCAGTACATGCTCCAGTTGTGAGCGCAGTTGGCCCCCATAAAGCCGCGCACGTCTCCGTAGCCGATGTCGTCCAGTGAGAGGTAGCCGTGCTTGCCGCTCCGGCTGACAATCTGGCCCTGCCACCAGCTGTGGTTTGTCAGGTTCTGCCCGCCGTCCCCGGTGCGCGCACCGACGTGGGCATCCAGCTCCATCAGGTCGCACTCCAACTGATCCGCGTTAAAGCGGGTGATCTCTCCGGCGGTTTGGTTGATACCGGTGCGGGTGGCCCGAAGAACCACCACGTCCAGACTGTCCATGTGGCCGCTGGGATAGGTGATGGCCCCCACGCCCTTGGCCGCCAGCTCGTTGAGCGCCCGCCTGGCAGAATCGTCCGAGCTGAACGCTCCGCTGACGGCATCGGCGTGGGCCATGTCGAGGTAATACGCCAGCTGCCGCTGGGTGGTCTCCACCATGTTCTGGTTGCCCATCACGGCCCGGGTCTGGGTCAGATTGTACAGGGTGTTCATGGTGCGCCGATAGCCGCTCTGGATGATCTGCTGTGCCTCTTCGCTCTCGCCAAGAGGGGCCAGAGAGCGGCCTGCTGCGGCTGCATCCTGCACGTCGATGCCGTAGGCCTGTTTCATTGCCTGGGCAAACACAGCGGCCTCCTGGGGCCCCAGCTGCTGCACGATGGCCTGCATCTGCTGGAGGAGGTATGCACGGCTGGCTCCCAGCGCCTGGGCGCGGTAGCTTTGCCATTGTGCGGTTGCCGTAACGCTGCCGGTCTTGACGATCCGGCGCACCATGTCACGCAGGATGCGCTCGCTCAGCTCGTCCCACGGTGCTGCCATGAGCCCGGCATAGCCGTTGACCTCGTCCGGTGTCAGCATGGGTGCACCTCATGCTTGCCGCCTGTCTGGGTCACCGTGAAGCCCAGAAGCTCGGCGGTGTGTACTGCCTCGTGATACTGGCCCCACACAGCGGGGTCTCGCAAAATGCGGGCGTTGGCTGCCAGAAAATCCAGCCGGTCAGCTGCCTGCGCCATCCGCTCGGCCTGCAGGGCCCTATTGGTTTTAGCCGTCGCCATTGTCCAGCACTCCCTTCAAGATATCCGCAGCCCCGGCCTCCTGCTGAATGGCCCGCACTGCCTGTGTAGCGGTCTCCTCATCTTCACCAAAGAAGTGCATCCGGTACTCTGCCTTGCTGCGGAGACCCATGCTGACCTCCTGCTGCCACTGGGCCATCTCGGTGAGCCGGTCGAGGATGATGCTGTCATCCCACTTGAAGGCAATGTTCAGCTTGCCCTTGCCCGGCGCTCCGGGGATGTGGTCGGCCCAATAGTCTAAGGCACTGATCAGCCCTCGCAGCGCGTCCTCCAGTGCTGCCTGAAGGTCGGACACCGTGGCGTACAGCTTCTGCTTGCTGTTGACAATCTCGGTGGCGGTCTTTTCTACGTCCGCTACCTGCGAGATCACACCAAAGCTCAGGCCCGCATGGCTTTCCACGTTGCGCAGATACTGGTTCAGACCGGTCAGGTAGCTTCCGTCCCGCAGGGCGGGGGAGAACACCTGATAGAAAGGGGTGCTGTCGGTGATGCCGGTGTTGACGTTGATGCCGTGGAACAGCCGCTCTCTGTGGTGCGGGGCAGTGTGGTCAATGGCTTCCGGCGGTACGCCGTATTCCTTCAGCGCCTGCGCCTTGGAGAGCTGCTGCCCGGTGGCGCTGGGCTTGAGGAACTTCTCGTCGGTGTCCACGGCCAGTTCTCCGCCCTCGTACTCCCAGTCCAGCCGGGTGTACTGCTCGTCGGCATCAATGATCTGCCTGCGGGCGGGCTCGAACACGGCAGCCCCCAGCTCACTATCGGGATCAACGCTGTTGACGATAGGGGTCACGAAATAGCCCACGGGCAGCGTCTCCTGCCCGGTCAGATAGGCTACGGGCTCGATCTCGTCCCACTCCGGGCGGATGCTCAGATCCTCCGGGCTGCCGAGGCTGTCCTGGGTCGCACTGCGGAAGGCAAGGTTTACCACCTTGATGCAGGGAAACTGTGTAGGTGCTGCGAGGTCATAGTCCTCCAGTTGCGCCAGCTCGGCATCTCGCAGATCCTGTCGGCGCTCCAGAACGTGCATCCACTCCAAACGGTGGTAGTAGCTGTCGTCCTCCTGGATGGTGTCGATGAACACGCCCTCGGTCAAACTGCCCTCGACATCGTGGGCGACCGGGAAGTACCGGGTTGCGTTTGCAAAAGAGATGCCCAGCTTGTTGCCGCTCTGGTAGGGTTTCCAGATGCCGCTGCCCAGGGCCAGCGCCACCGTAAAAATGCGCCGTTTGCGGGGCGTGAGCACCCGCTGCAGCCGGGTGTTGATCCAATCCGCGCGGTCACTGCCCTCCACTGTGGCTTCCAGCTCGAGTGTCGTCAGCCGGGCCAGCTCGGCGCAGATCAGCGCGGGCAGGTCGAGGGTCAGGGTCTCCGGGTTCTTGTCCAGCGGCAGGCCGTTGATGGCTGCATCGTACCAATCCTCGATAGCCCGCTGCATCCGGTCAGTGACAAGGGTCTTGCAACCGATGATATTCTCAATATCTGCGTGGTTTATCATGCGTTTTGAACACCTCTCTTTTGCCAGACGGGCTCCATGGCGTAGCGTGTCATATCGATGCTGTGGTTCGCTGCATCAACATACCCCGGCATCACGTCGCCGGTCTTTTTGTCGATGGCGTACTCATACTCGGAAAACTCCCGGGCCGTCCACGGACAGCGCTGGGGGTCAATGACGATCTTTGCGCGGCTTTGCAGCCACTTCATGCCGTCGGTGACGGACGTGCCGCCGTGTGCTGCGTACTTCCGGCAGCCCCGCAGCCGGTCAAAGCCCAGATCGCGCAGTGTAGCGATTGAGCGATTGGCCGCACTATCGCCGATGATCTCGTCGTGCAGGTGTCGGCGCAGTGCCTCGGCCAGCTGGGCATCGGTCTCCTTCTGCGCCCTGTGCTCCTCGAAGATGTACAGGGTCTGCTGGGCGTGCTGATAGGCCATGCCGCCAAAGTGGTTCGGGTCGGGATACCAGCCGAAGTCCAGGCCGTAGTAGCGGCGGTCGAAGCCTGCGATCTCCTCACTGGTGATGGGCCGCAGCTCCAGATTCTCAAACACGGCAGTGCCACAGCCCACGACCTCGCCCAGATACTCGTGGGCGTAGGCCACCGGGTCGCGCTGCTTCAGGGTCTCTGCGTCATCGTAGAAGCGGGGGCCCAGCCACTCGGGCGGGGTGGTCAGGTAGGTTGTGTGATGCCGGAACTGCTTCGGCTTTGCCTCCCGCTTGTACCGGTTGACCCAATGCCGCGCCATGGCGGGGGAGTTGAAGGTCTTGAAAGAAAAGCTGAAGGGGCCACCACGGAACACCGACTGCTCTACGTTTCGTATCTCTTCGGGCCCATCGTATTGGTCGAACTCCTCAAAATGCATCACACCGAAATAGCCAAACGGAACAGCGATGGATTTCAACTTGCCAGGGTCGTCCAGACCGTAGAACTGGATGGTCTGCCCGGTGGGAACATAGGTCAGAGTGTACGGCTTCTTGGTCTGCTTCCAGAGATGCCGGATGCCCATCCGGTCAATCACGCGGTTGTACTCCGGCCAGACGCTGGTGGCAATGGTGTTGCCGACCTTGCGCAGGACGACCGCGTGGATGTTCGGCACCCGCATGACGAGTAGCACCACTTCGGTGGCTGCAAAGGTGGACTTCAAGCTGCCGCGTCCACCATCGCCCAGATACTCGTTATACTCACCTGACCAGATGGCGGTGTGGGCGGCGTAGTATTCAGGGATGATCAGGCTGCTGAGTTTCAGTTGCTGCTTGAGCAGGTTTGGGGGCTGCCGTCTTTGGTATGTCATCCACGAACACCACCTTTCCATCGTAGCCGCGCAGCTCTGGGTGCTCGCTCCAGTGCTCGGGGTCACGGTTTTTCAAAAAGAAACACATTGCGCCCAGGTCTCCGCTCTGGGCTTTCTTGAACAGGGCATTCTCCACGCTGGCCAGCGCGGCCTCTGCACCTACGCTGATTGCCTTCTTGATACGCGGGTCTTGAGTGCACCAGCGCCGGAAAGTGCGCACCGGTACGCCGATCTGCTCGCAGATCTCCGCCTGCGTCAGGCCGTGCATTGCCAGCCGCTGCAGACGCAGCAGTCCGCTGGGGCTGTTCCATTTTCCGATTTGGGATTCTCGTGCCAAGGTTTCACCTCCGTATGAGAAAACGGCGCACACTGGTTCCACTCTGGAGGAACCCTACGGGCGGAGGATGACCCGAGTGTGCACCGTTTTGGCTATGAAAAATGCCGGGGCGGGAAAGGAGTAGAAAACCGGCCCCGGCAGGGGAATGGTTATTTCAGACGGACGGCCTTTTCACCGGTGAAGTCCTCCCAGCGCTGGACGATCACGTCCACATAGCGCGGGTCGTACTCCATGGTGTAGCACTTCCGGCTCAGCTGCTCACAAGCGATCAGCGTAGAACCGCTGCCGCCGAACAGATCGAGCACGGTCTGCCCAGGCAGGGAGCTGTTTTTGATCAACTTGCCGCAGAGCACCACCGGCTTCATGGTGGGGTGCTCTGCATTGCGGGGCGGCTTGTCACAGCGGATGACGCTGCTGGGCTTCTGGGTCAGCAGCTCCTGGGCTTTGATGGCCCACTCCAGCAGCTGGTCTTTCTTCATGTGCCGCAGGTCGTCTGGCTTTGCGTCGTCGATGACAGTGGTCTGGCTGCGGTCGTTGACAAAGTAGTGGTTTGCGCCGGGCTTCCAGCCATACAGGCAGGGCTCGTGCTGCCACTGGTAGTCGCTGTGGCCGAGAACGAGGCTGTTCTTGACCCAGACCAGACATCCGTGCAGGCCCCAGCCTGCCTCCCGGAACATGGCCCGGAAGGCCTCGCCCTCCGTGTCTGCGTGGAATATGTACGCGCTGGCACCGGTGCGGCAGGCCTCAAAGGCCCGACTATATGCCTGAAGCAGGAACTGCCGGAACTGGCTTTCTGCCATGTTGTCGTTCTCGATCTTCTTGCCGTTCGAGCCCTGATAGTTCACGTTGTAGGGCGGGTCGGTGAGCAGCAGGTCGGCCAGCTGGCCGTCCATGAGCTGCTCCACGTCCTGCGGGCTGGTGCTGTCGCCGCACATGACCCGGTGTTCGCCCAGCAGCCAGATGTCTCCCCGCTGGGTGACCGGCTGCTCCGGGGGCTCTGCGCTGAAGTCGTCCTCCTTGACCTCCTCGTCGATCTTGATCTGGAGGTTCAGGCCGAAGTCGGTCATATCGTAGTCGATGCCGGTCAGCTCCTGCACCAGAAGCTGCAGATCCCACTCGGCAACTTCGCCGGTGGAGTTGTCTGCGATGCGCAGAGCCTTGACCTTTTCCGGGTCGAGCTCTGCCGCAACGATGACCGGCACCTCCTGCAACTTGAGCCTCCGGGCGGCCTTGTACCGGGTGTGCCCTGCGATGATCACGCCGTCCCTGTCCACGATGATGGGGGACTGAAAGCCAAACTCTTTGATGCTGTTGGCGACGGCTTTTGCAGCCTCATCATTGCGCCGGGGGTTGTTGTCATAGGGGCGGATTTCGTCCAGCCGTTTGTACTCGATTTGGTGTTTCACGCTCTCCATGCAATCCCTCCGGGCAAATAAAAATAGGCTCTCTGGCAATTGTACCAGAGAACCTATGGCAAAACGTTACGACTTACTTTTTGGCTTTCGCCTTGGTGGTCTTGGGCTTGGCCTTTGCGGCCTTGTCCAGCTTGGCGTAGGGGTCTTTCCAGCCCTTGGGGAGATCACTTTTTTCAATGCGTCCGGTGTGAGCGTCCCATTCCATGGCTGCAACAGAGCGGCAGTCCCGGAGTTCACCGGGGGTCTTGGCCTTTTTCCGGAGTTCTGCTTCTCGGGTAGAGATGAATGCCTCTACTTGGTTGTTGGTGTAATTTGCCATGGTCGTCCTCCTTGTTCTCACCAGTTGGTGCCCTTTCGCTCGACCTGTTGTCTGCTCTTGATCGTGGAACAGATGGTCAGGGCTTTTCGACTGTATGCGACTTTGTATCCCCAGTCTCCGTTGTCGTACGCATTGTAGCCGGAGCTTGTCAGCCATATAGTTTTCAATTCGCTTTTACCCCACTGCGTATTTGTATGGCTGCTGATTAGGTATTGGTACGTCTTGGGGTGCTTTGTCTCGAAATTGATTCTGGCTTGTTTTAGATCAGCGGCTTTGGCTATGCGCGCATGGTTATTCAGGAACATCTTTACCTGAGAGCCGTGCGTGCCTGCATACACAGTGGCGTTACCAACAGCGTCATAGTCGAGGTAGGTGCCGCTCCCGTGGGTGCCGAAAGAAGCAAATGCGGTTTTGCCTGTTTGAAGCTGCTGCAGGGTCTTTACTGCCGTTGTCGCCTTGCCGTCATAGGGGGCATCACTGTGGTACAGTTTGTTTGCGCCTGCTTTGCGGCGGGCCTTGCCGAAAGCCACATCATCCAGAACCTCGGGCATCTCGTTTGCCAGTCCGGTGGCATTCAACCATCGTTGACAGAAGGTGTCATTCTGGGTGCCATCCGTTGCGATGGGCTGCGCAGCAATCGCCTTGACCGTTTCCAGCGCATCCTGATCACTCATCTGCATCAGGGCCGCCGGGTTGCCCTTGATCTGTGCCAGCAGCTGCTGCTGGCGGGTCTGGGGTGCAGCCTGCGCCGGTGCTGCTGCTTTCGCTGCACCGCCTGCGCTGCCGCCTCCGCCCATGCCGTGGCTGCCGCCCATGCTTCCGCCTCTGCCTCCCATGTGAATCCTCCCTTGGCCGTGAATTTCTCGGTCAAGAGTAACATGAAAAGCGGGGGCAAAACGTTATGACTTACTTTTTCTTGGGTTTCGCCTTGGTGGCTTTCTTCTTGGCTGCGGGCTTCTCCATGCCCAGATTGGGGAAGGGGCGGCTCGTTTTCGGGGTGTCAAGAGGCCGGAACTTCTGCTCTGCGGTTTCGATCTCTTTCAACTTCTGTGCGGAAATTTTCGCCATAGTGAGATACCTCCAATTTAATTTTACCACACTTCGATTTCCAGTTCAATCACGCGCTTGCCAGAGCCGAGGGTGTGCGAGGGCCCGGTGCGGGTAGACCGGACACCGGTGATTTTGTGGTGTGTGCCAACGGCCAGAACGGCTTCCGACTGGCTGGGCTGGATGAACGCCGCCCGGGTGCTCTTGGCGGTGTGATACCGGATCAGCACCTCACGGTTACCGGAAACGGAGCCACCCTGGCCATGTTTGCCGGTGCTTCGCCTGCCGCCGGGCTGCGGCCAGAAGGGGTTGTCCCGGCTGTCGTAGGCTGTGGACTCCAGACAGTCGTTCGTCCAGGTCTTGCCCACCAGCGCCTTGCGCAGCTGGCTGTCGCTCATGCTCTGGTAGTTGTTGATCTTCAGGCGCTTCAGGAAATCGTCGTGGTCGGCGCGGTACAGGGTGGTTTCCTGCCCGATGGGCTTTGCCAGCTTGTCCACTGCATCCATCATGGCCTGCTGCCGCTTAGTCAGGGGCAGCCCGTTGGCTGCTGCCCAGTTGGCGTTCTGGCTCAACGCCTTGCCGTTGCTCTGCATGACCGGGTTGATGTAGTCGGTCACGCCTGCTGCCAGTGCCGGGTCACGCATCATCTGCCGCTGTGCGGCGCTCTCCATCGCGGAGACCTGCTGCGGTGTCAGGTGGCCGAAGCCGTTTGCACCGGTGGGCGGGCCTGCCTGCTGGGGCGCTGCTTGAACTGCCGGTGCTGCCTGAACTGCCGGTGCTGCCTGAACAGCAGGTGCCGCCTGAATCGTGGGCATTGCCTGTGCGGCTGCTGCGGGCGCTCCTGCGCCGCCTCCCATGCCCTGGGAACCTTTCATGCTGCTGCCTCTGCCGCCCATTACTGCGCCTCCTCTCTGGCCCTGACGCGGGCCGCCATGCTGTGCGGGAATGCCTGCCAGGCTACGTTGTGCTCCCGGAGCATCGCTGCCATCTCCTGCGGCACTTTGCCGTAGACCAGCAGCTCCTCCGGCTCGGTCTGCCGGATCAGCTCCGCCACGCCACGCAGGAGCCCTTGCAGTGCGTCCTTGTGCACCAGGCATCCCACCGTGCTCACAGCCACCGCGCCGCCCTTGCTGATGCCGTCGAAGCACCAGCGGAAGCTGTCCTCGTCCGACCAGCTTGCGGTGGGAATGGTGCAGACACCGTTGTGCTGAAGCCATGCGGTCAGCAGCTGGTTCCGGTAGTGGTTCCAGTGCTGGATGGGCGCGGGGAAGTCGGTGTAAAGCGAGAAGTCCGGGCCGATGACCAGCGGGCACTTCTCCAGCGCGTAGAGGTACCGCTCCGGCATCCTCCAGAATCGCTCGAACTGGTAGTCATCGAGGAAAAAGTGCACGCCTGCGTTCTCCGGGTGCTTGCAGGTCAGAAGCTCGTTGAAGCCGATCAGGTGGTCAACCCCGAAGGGCAGTGACAGGGCCTGGGTGACAGGGTATCCCGCCGGGGTCAGCTCGAGGCCGTCCAGCAGGAACCAGTTCACCAGCTGCCCTGTCCTCATCCTCTCGTTAGAAAAACCCATGCTCTGTCCTCCTGTGTGTTATCCAGAAGAGCATAGCATGGGTTTTGCTGTGAAAACGTTATGACTTGCGCACAGCGGCCCCTGCGGGCTTCTGTGCGGGGCTCTTGAGTGCGTTGCGGGAAGTTTGCCGCCTTGGGTGCTGCGCGGCTCTCAGAGGCGCTGCAGCTCCTTCCAGGCCCAGACCCGCAAGGTCTCAGGGGATATGCCGCCACCGTAGAGCAGTGCCGCTTTTTGCCAGCTGACCTTGCCCGGCCCGAGAAAAACGATCTCGAAGGCCCGGCGGGTCAGCGGGTCGGTGATCGTGTCAATGAAGCCCCGCCGCTGGGCGCGGGGAAGTCTGCGGAATGCCCGAATACTCACTTGCTGTCTCCTCTCTGCGCCGCCTTGATGTGGGTCTTGACGGCCTGCATCAGGCTGTTCTGGTCGGTGTCCTTGCGGTTCAGCGCCTTGACCACCATCTCGTCGGCACCACCCTTGACGATCAGCCGGTGAACGATGACGCTCTGGGTCTGGCCCTGGCGGTAGAGCCGCGCTTCGCCCTGGGCGTAAAGCTCCAGGCTCCAGGGCAGGCTGTACCAGATCAGGTGGTGACCGCCCTGCTGCAGGTTCAGTCCGTAGGCGCAGCTGGCGGGCTGGGCCAGCAGAACGTCCAGCTTTCCTGTGTTCCAGTCTGCGGCATCCTGCCCGGAGCGCAGCACGGCGAATCTGAGGCCCTTGTGGCGGGCTCTCAGGGTCTCGGTGAGCTGTTCCTCGTCGAAGCGGAAACCGTAAAACACGAGGGCTTTCTGGCCGTCCAGCGCGTCGATGAGCTCATCGAAAGCATCCAGCTTGCACCGGTGGATCTGGTGCACCGTGCCGTCCTCGTCGTACAGGCTGCCGTTGCACAGCTGGAGCAGCTTGCCGGTCAGGGCGGCCGCCTGCTGGGCGGTGATGGTCTCGCCGTCCACCTCCAGCAGGTAGTTCTTCTCCAGCTTCTTGTAGGCCGCCTTGGCGGGCTTGTCCAGCACCACGGGGATGTCGTCGGTGATCTTCTCCGGCAGGGTCAGGTGGTCGGCGGCTTTGAAGCTCAGGACGATGTCCTTGATGCGGCTCTCCACCGTCTCGGCGGCACCCTCCCGGGGCTCGTAGCTGTACTCGGTGGGCCAGAAGTAGGCCTGCCGGTAGTGGGTGATGTACCGGCCCAGCCGCACCCCTTGGTCGAGCAGGTAGATCTGGGCCCAGAGGTCGAGCAGGCTGTTGGGCCTTGGCGTGCCGGTCAACTCGACCACTTTGTGGATGCGGGGACGCACCGCCTTGAGGGCTTTGAACCGCTGGGCGGCGTGGTTCTTGAAGCTGGATGCCTCGTCCAGAACCACCATGTCAAAGTTCCAGCCCCGGCCCAGTGTGTGAACCAGCCAGGGGACGTTCTCGCGGTTGATGATGTAAATATCCGCTGGGGCTTCCAGTGCGGCTTTGCGCTGCTTCTCTGTGCCCAGCACGGTGGAAATGCGCAGGTGCTGCAGGTGCTCCCATTTCTCTGCCTCATCCTGCCAGGTGGCTTCGGCTACTTTCTTCGGGGCGATGATGAGCGCTCTGCTGATCTCCAGCCGGTCGTAGATCAGCTGGTCGATGGCGGTCAACGTGACCACCGTCTTACCCAGGCCCATCTCCATCCAGAGCGCCACCCCGGGCTTCTCGAGGATCGCTTCGATGCCCGCCTGCTGATACGGGTGCGGGTGAAACTGCTGCATTGCTTTGACCTCCGTTTCTTTTAGGGCAGCGTGTCAGTCGTCGCTCTCCTCATCGTCAGGCCCTTCGCTGTGGTCTCCGATGAAGTGCCATGCTTTCATAGCCTCTTCATCTTCCGTCTGCCGCCGGAGGCTCTCGGCGCTGAGGTCTGCGGCCAACTGCTGCGCTTGGTATTTGTCGTTAACCTCGTGGCATGGGAAGCCAAAGCTCTGGATCTTCTCTCGCCACCACTCCTGCAATCCTCCCGCCTTGACCTTTGCCCCGGGTCGCTTGAGTTCCACAAAGGCGATGATGCCGCCGGGGAAGAGGATCATCCGGTCAGGTACACCTCTGTGTCCGGGACACACCCACTTCAGGCACAAACCTCCCTCGGCCTCCACGGCCTTGCGCAGGACGTTTTCGATGCTCTTCTCGAGGGGCTTATTTGTCGGCATTTTAGTTTCTCCTTTCGTGCTTGGGCTGAACATACAAACATACTCAAATCCTATAAAACCCTCACGCGAAGAATATAAAGCTCTCACGTGTATGCGCGTGCGCTCTTATTTCCTTTGATTTTTCCCTTTAAAGAGAAAAAGTGTGTATGTTGAGTATGTTTTGGCCTGAAAACCCGCATGGATGCTCGCTTTTTCGTGCATACAAACTTTTTGGCCTTTGTATGTTGGCTGTATGTTGTGTATGTTTTGACCGCTGCTGCTGCTCTTGTTTTCTTCGGTTTTCTTAATGTTTGCCGAGTTCTCTGTATGCTCGGTTTCGCCGACCTGCTCTGTATGTTCAGTATGTTTTTCAAAGCGGTTTCGGCGGGTTCTGTATGCTCGTTTTTGAACGGGTAATTACTCCGATTTTCTGCGCCAGATACGCTGCATTCCGTAGGGCCCGCAGCGCTGGGGATACTTGCCCGGAGCCCACCCCGGGAGGCTATTCAGCACGGCTGCAATGCGCTTGGACTGCTGCCGGTCGGGGGCCTTTCCGGTGCTGTCGAGCACCTCCCGCCAGACCTCGTTGACGCAGATCGAGGTGCGCTGCTGGGTGGCAGTTGCAGGGTCTGCGGGGCCGTTCTCCCACCAGCAGACCCGCTCGTCGATGGTGCGCTTGGCCCAGTCCAGAGGGAGGGGCTTGTCCAGAAAATCGAGAATGCTGCCCTCCCAGGGGTCGCGCTCGGTGTGCGCCTGCTGCTCTGCCAGAGCGGCCTTCTGCAGCTCATCCCGGAGGATCAGCTCCTCTCCCGCGTTGAATCGGGCCACCGCTTCGGCCCACAGCTGATCCACTTCTGCGGGGGTCAGATCATCGTGCACGACCCGTGTGCGCCGCTCGTAGCTGCAATCTATGGGCCAATATCGGCGGTTGCCGGTGGCATCGCGGAGAAAATCGGAGCTGTTGGAGGTACCGAAGAACACGCACCTGCGGGGGTACTGCACCGTTCTCCGGCCATAAGCGGCCCGGTATCTGTCCTCCGTCTGGCTCAGGAACTGCTTGGCCGCCTCGGATTCGCTCCTGCTGAAAGCCGTCATTTCGCCCAGCTCTACGATCCAGACACCCCGCAGGTTCTCCCGGGCCTCCTTGCCGTCGAAGCTGGTGATGCTGTCGTTGAACCACTCCTTGCCCATCCGGCTGAGGAGCAGGCTCTTGCCGATGCCCTGCTTGCCGCTGAGGATGCAGATCTGGTCGAACTTGCAGCCTGGGCGGAAACACCGGGCCACCGCAGCAACGAACATCTTCCTGGTGACCGCGCGAGTGTAGCTGCTGTCCTCCGCGCCTAAGTAGTCGATGAACAGAGTGTCCAGCCGCTCGGTGCCGTCCCATGTAAGCCCGCTCAGGTACTCCCGCACCGGGTCTTTGGCGTGGCGGCCTCCGGTCAGCGCCACCGCGTCGGCGGCTTTATTGACCCCACTGAAGTGGTAGGCCGTCTCCAGATACCAGCGCACGCCAGCGTCGTCCTCGTCGCTCCAGTCCCGCTCCTGGGTCTTGTCGCTCCAGGGGAAGGGGCCCTTGCACCGCAGCCGCTCCGAGAAGGTATCCGACCAGATCCGGCCTTTGAGCACCGGGTCGTGCTCGAGGATGAGCCAAGCATTTTGAATGGTGCAGGCAATCGCGCCCTTCTGGGTGCGGTCGAGCTTTTCCTGCCACTTATCCGGGTCGGTGTCCTCCTCGGGCAGCGGCTCGAAGCCCTCCATCGCGTGGTCTACGGTCTCCTGCCGCAGCAGGGCCGCCGTGGGGCCGTCGTTCTCGGCCAGGGCCCGCATCTGTTGCCAGCTGGGGAGGGACGCTGCGGGTGTGCCCGGCGCGGCATCGGCATCCAGCTGACCGAAGAGGTGGATTCGCACCAAATCCCAGGCATTCAGCAGCTTGCCGCCTGCGGGGTCGGTGCTGTGGTGGCTGTAGATGAAGTTGCCTTTGTCGTAAAGCACCGCGCCCGCCGTGGTGCTGCCTGCGGCGTAGGTCAGGCGGCCTGCGCCTGCATCCACGTACACACCGGGGAGAAACTTCTCAATCGCTGCGGGCACGTCGTAAGTCCGGCAGAAAGCGCCCACCACGCCCTGCTTGGCGGTGGGGTCGGCTTGCTTGCCGCCGGGCAGCTTGACCGTCTCAGCGGAGCAGGCGGGCCATTGGCGCACGTCGTGCCAGTCCTCGTAAAGCCAGAGGGTGTCGTCCACGCTGATCCGGTCACCGTCCTCGGTGGCCTCGCAGACCCACTGGCTGTCGCTGCTGCGGCTGGGCCAGTACATCAGGCGCTCGGCTTCAAAGGTGGTTTTGTCGAACACCTGCATGGTGGGGTCGAGCATCTGGGCCACCATTCGGGCGCAGGGCTGGTACTCCTCTGGCTGCATCACGCGGTCGGTGGGGAAGATGGCCCGCAGCCGTGGGTGCTCCGGGTCGTGCTTCCGGGTGGAATAGACCGCTGCTGTGCCCAGGGCCTTGATGGCGGCCACCCACTGCTGTGTGCTGCCGGGGGCGCAGCCGTCCATGTCCAGCGTGATCAGGCTGCGCCCGGTGCAGCAGCCGCGGCGGCGCAGGCCGTCCCGCAGGCTGCCGCCCACAAAGCCGCCCACGTCCTTGCGCTTGTCCTGCTCTGCCTTGGACAGGGCCATGTACTCGGCGTGGGTCTCAGTGCTGGCGTTGTTGTACATCCGGGCCGACAGGCTTTCGGTGAAGTCCTCCCAGGTCATAAGATCCTGCGCCCAGCTGGATGCCCATCGGCTGCCGCCCACGCTGATCTCAATTGGTGTAGCGCTCATTTGTCCTCCTCCTTCAGCGGGCCATAGCGGAAGCGGTGCGCGTTCCATCTGGCCTTTGCATCAATCTGCGTGCTGCCGCGCTCGCCGACCCTGCCGCAGCGGGTGCAGACCACCGACCAGCCTCCGTCGGCTGCGTACCTGCTGCTCTTGCGGTACTTGGTCAGCCCGACCGTCCCGTCAGTCCTCACCCCGACACCGTAGGGCAGGGCCCCGCAGGTGCAGGGGCACACACCTGAGTTGTCGGGTGGATAAGTCTTGCTCATCGTCTGCTCTCCCTCCATTCCTTTTGGGTGAGAATGTGTAAATCTAAGCTGCGGATGATCCGCATTGCCAACGCTACGCCGTGAGCATCACCGAAGCGTTTCTGCGTAAACAGGGCATCATACTCTGCTGACAACCGGGTCAGTGCATCCTCCTTCGAGATTGCGTAGACAGCCGCCTTGTCGGAAATCATGGAGTTTTTCATCGTCCTCAGTCCTTTGTAAAGAAGTCACCGTACCAGCCTGCCGCGTTCAGGGGCAGCCCCTCGGCCCAGGGCGGCACAATGCTCATACTGCGTACCACGTTGTCCAGCGCGGCCTCTGCGTCCTGCGTGGTCGGCAGCTCGATGATGACCTCGTCGTGGACGTGGAACACCACCTGGTACCCAGCCCGTCGGAGGTTGTCCAGCGCGAAAGCCAGGCAATCCCGGCCCACAGCTTGGGTGAGGTTCTCGGTCAACTTGCCACCGTAGGTCTCGGCTTCCCGCCAGCTGCCCGTGTCCCACTCCTTATAAGTAATGCGGTCATCCGGCGTGGTGCCGGGGTCGGCGTAGAAGAGCTTGCGCCCGCTGGGCAGCTGCATGGTCAGAAACGGGAAGGGGAACCCGAGGGCCAGCTCCTTGCGGAGCGTCACCCCTACTCGGGGTACGGTAGTCCTGCCGGTGCGGATGGTGTGCACGGCGGCTTTCTGCATCGTATCCCAGAGCTTGCAGATGCTGGGGTTCTGCCTGCGCCAGCGCCGGACGATGTCCATCAGGCCGTCGTCGTCCAGGCCCAGCTGATCGCCGCCCATCCGTTTCATGGCCCCGACACCGCCCTGGTAGCCCAGGGCCAGCGTTGCCACCTTGCCGCGCTGGCGGTACTTGTAGTTGGGGTTGCCCTTGACGATGCTGTCGAAGGGCACACCGAAGATGCGGGCTGCGGTGGCCTCGTAGATCTTGCCGGTGGTGCGGAAAACGTCCAGCACCCACTCCTCACCAGCCAGCCATGCGATCAGCCGGGCCTCGATGGCCGAGAAGTCGGCATCTACGAAGGTGCACCCTTTGCCGGGCACCAGCGCTGTGCGGATCAGCTGGCTCAGAGTGTCGGACACATTGTCGGTCAGCAGAGCTAACGCTTCGGGGTCGTGTAGCTTTACAATGCTGCGCCACTCAGCTTGATGGTCGAGGTAAGTGCGGGGCAGGTTCTGCACCTGAAGCAGCCGCCCGGCCCAGCGCCCTGTCCGGTTGGCCCCGTAGAATTGCAGGGTGCCACGCACCCGGTGGTCAGGGCCCGCGCTGGCTGCGATGGTCTCGTACTTGGTGTTGCTGGTCTTGCCCAGCTGCTGCCGGAGCTCCAGCACCCTGCGCACGTCGCTGGGCAGCTCTCCGGCCAGCGCGTGGGTCACATCCTCTTTTGTCAGCCCCGGCAGCTCTATGCCCCGGTTGTGGAGCCAGCCGAGGAGCTGGGCACGGCTGCCGGGGTTGGTCAGCCCGGTCAGTGTCTTGCTCTCGGCGGTCTGCTCCTCCGTGATCAGCGCAGAGCAGGCGAGGGCTCCCTCTACCAGGGCCATATCCACAGCCACGCCCCGGGCGTTCATCTCCACATCCTCCCGCCACTGCTGCATGATGCTCTCGGGAACCGGCCAGGGAGCCAGCTTCCGGTCGTTGGCCCGCTCAGCGATCACGTCCATACCGTTGTACCTGCAGAACAGCCGCCACTTATCGGGGTCGTGCTGAGGCAAGTTGCGGGTGCGCCCGCCGTTGCGCTTTGTGGGCTTGCAGGGTTTACAGAAGTAAGTGATCAGCGCCTTGCCCTCTTTCATCTTGAGGGCATCCTCCGGCTGCTGCAGTACCTGACCCAGCGCACCCAGCTGGGCGGGCAGGCCGCAGTAGAGGGCGTGGATCATGCTGCATTCCCACTGCTGCAGCCAGAGCACCCGCTGTCCCCAGCTCAGGCCCATGGCCTCCGACAAGCACCACCACTCAAACGCAGCATTGTGCGCCCGCTTGGTGTAGCTGGCATCCAGCAGCCACGGCAGCTGCTCCCGAAGGAAATGTGCCGTGTCTGGCCAGGTTGTCAGGTCGATGACCGTTGGAGTGTCCAGATCTTCGTTGACATAGCCCAGCAGCAGGATCTGAAAGTCTGGGTCTTGGGCGTATCGGTAGGCACCGACCTTGGCGATGTCCTGCGGCGAGTAGGTTTCTATATCCACCGTGATGATCGGTTTCTTCACGGCTGCCTCCTTTCAAAAAGGCCGGAGGCCCGTTGTGCGGAGCCTCCGGTGGGTGATACTCAGTTCAGAAAATCGTCGTCCTCGTCGGTCAGCACCTCGAAGCCGTCCAGGTTGTTGCCTCCGCTCAGGCGCTCGCCGTCGCGGATCTTCTGGATGACTTCCAGCCCTGCGCCGATGCCCCGGTTGCCGCTGGCGCTGTAGGAGAAGAAGCCGACCTTGACCTTGGCGTAGCAGCCGCTGTACACCTCGTCCTGATCCAGCACTTCGTTGCAGGCCCGGTCGATGATCCGGGGACGGCGGTCTGCGTTGGCGTTGGCGTTGATGAACCAGCAGCCTGCGTAGTTCTCGTCGTCCTTCTCCTCGTCGCCGTCACGCAGGGGCTCTTTCAGCTTGGGCGGCAGCTTGCCACCCCACTTTGCCAGGGATGCGGGGTCGGTCTTGATGGCCTCGATGGCCTTGCGGATGGCGGCCAGGGCGTTGGTGTCACTCTTCTTAATGAGCAGGCAGCAGCTGTACTTGGGGTCGCCGGTGCCGTTCACTTGCTTGGGCTCCCAGATGTTGGCGTAAGACAGACGGCAGGGAATGATAACTTCGTTGGTGTTCATGGTTAGTCCTCCTCGGGCTTGAAGCCCTCTAAACGATCGTAGGCGGGGCGGGGGTCACTGGCCTGTGCCAGCTTGGGAGTCCCCGGGGCCTTGGTGATAAAGGCCGACATGGTTTCGGCAAACTTCTTTTTGCCGATCATCTTCTCGGCCACGGTCAGGGAGATGGGTGTGCGTGTGTACAGCATGGCCTCGTCGATGCCGTCCGCCTGCATCTGCTGGAAGGCGGCATCTTGGTCTGTCCACTTGCGGGTGCTGCGGCCCTGTACTAGCTTCCATCCGGGCAGGGCACGGCCCTCCATCAGCGCCTGCTGGGCGTACTCTTCCAGATCCCTGGCGTAGGCGGCCAGACCTTCCAGCTTCTGCAGCCACTCGCCCAGCTCCTCGTCAGAGAGTGTAGCGGGTTCCGGGTAAGGCTCAAATCCGGCCAGCGGGCCGTACTTGTCCTTCCATGCCCGGCAGGCGGGGTGTGCCTTGCAGAAGCGGCAGTGGGGGCCGGTGCAGAACTCGCCCTTGCCCTTCCATGCCATCTCAGCGGCAGGCTGCAGCACCTCCCGTGCCCAGGTGAGAAGGTCGGCCAGGGAAACCACCCAGGTCTGGGGCTCCTCCTGCATCCGGGGCTGTACGATGCTCAGGCGCACTGTGCTGACCTCCTCGATGCCCTCAAAAAGGGCGTAAGCTCCGAGGGCGTAGTACATGAGCTGCGGGTTGCGCTCCGGGCTCACCGGCACGCCCTGCCCGTACTTGAAGTCGATGATGTGCAGGATGCCGTCGCCGATCAGCAGGCAGTCGCAGGTGCCGAAGCCGCCGGGCACCCACTGGCTCACGTCCACCTCCTGCTCGATGAACACCTCGGGCTGGTGGAGGTAAAGCCCCCACTGGAGGTACACAAACTCCACGTATTGGTTGGCGGCGTTGACCATCTCTGTCAGTGTCGGTTGATGCACCCAGTCGGTTAGCAAGTTAAAGGGTTTTCCGTTCTCCCAGTCTTTGAGCTTGTGACGGAGCGCAGTTTCACATACCTCGTGCGCCTGTGTGCCCTCTTCGGCGTACTTGCTGGTCTCCCCGGGCAGATTCTCGGTGGCCCGGGCGCTGGGCGGACAGGCGATCCACCGGGCCGCGCTGGAGGCCCCCAGCAGAGCGTGTTTAATTGGAGGCATTTGCGTCCACCTCGTCTTTCAGCTTGAGCAGCTCCTCCCAGACGCTGGTGTAGCTGTCAGGCGGCAGCTTAGAGATGGATGCAGCACCGGTGGCTTTGATGGCCGCCTGAACCCCTGCCCGCTTGCCAGCCACGATCAGGCTGCGGGCCAGATCACGGATCTTGTTCAGCATGGCGGGGTCAGTGACGGAGCCGTTTGCAACCGCCGGGGTGGTCGCTGTTGCCGGAGGTGCAGAGGGGGCAGCAGGGGCGGTCGTAGTCGCAGCAGCACCCGCATTCTGGGCAGGTGCACTCGTAGGGTTTGCAGGCTCCTCCGCAGGGGCGACTGCGGGCTCCCGTGTGGGCTTTTTGGCTTTGGCGGTGGTCTGCGCCTTGGGCTTGTCCGGCTGCTGCACAGGCTCGCTCTGGGGCAGCGGAGAGGTGTGCCGGGGAAGCTCGGCTGCGGTCATGGTGTGGGTCTCGACCCCGCCGTTGGGTGAGGTGTTGACGTTGATGGTCATGCCGCCCAGCTGGGTCAGGGTGTCCAGCAGTTCGGCTGGGGTTTCGCCGCT
Source organism: Faecalibacterium sp. Marseille-Q4137 (assembly GCF_017377535.1). Lineage (NCBI taxonomy): Bacteria > Bacillati > Bacillota > Clostridia > Eubacteriales > Oscillospiraceae > Faecalibacterium > Faecalibacterium sp. Marseille-Q4137. Next base: position 76,978 of record NZ_JAFREK010000004.1, on the reverse strand, counting down.
GATAGTCAGTGTGAAGTTCATAGTCATGCTCCTTTTATAAAAAGATTCTGTTGAATCTACGCTTTGCTCTTTGCCATTGCCACGCCTCGCCATCGTCGCGCTGCCATGCCTTTGCTAAGCCAATCTTCGCGTCGCGATGCTATGCCATTGCTGTTCAGCGCAGAGCCAAGCCTTTGCCACCGCGTCGCACCACGAATCCAAGCATCTCCTTTGCGCTACTTTACGCCGCTAAGCCATGCCGTCGCCAAGCCATGTTATGCCGAGCCTTTGCAGAGCGAAGCATCCCGTCGCAATGCCTTTGCCATACAAAGTCATGCCTTGCCTTTGCAATACGAAGCCTCGCCATGCCTTGCCGTTGCTATGCTTCCACAGCAGTGCTTTGCCGTCGCATATCTGGGCAATGCCATCCGTTGCCGTTGCCATGCCGGGCCGGGCATTTCCTTGCCGTTGCGTCGCACGGCAGCCCAATGCCTTTGCAGTCAGCCGAGAATCTCGTAGGTGAAGCGGCCTTTACCAGAGTTGCGCCACTGGCCCAGGCCCCGGAGCTTGCCGTAATCCAGCCACTCCATCACCGCTTTTTCGTGGGCATCGTCCATGCAGGTGATCTCGAACTCGCAGGTCGAACCAGCTGGAATCTGCTCGGAGTTGGCAAGGCTCACGCGTTCGCCCTGGGCTGTCTGGGCCCGCAGGGGGCGCTGGCACTCGGTCATCTCTCCGCTGAGGATCAGAGGGATCTGGCGGGGCCCGACAAAAATCAGGCCGTCGATGATCTTCTTGTAGGCTGTCAGCTTGCCGGATTCGTTCACTGCTTTCTTCTTGCCCTTCTCGTCTTTGCCGCCGATGCGCCCCAGCATACCGCAGGAGTCCTTAAAGAACCCCTTGAGCTGGTAATCGTATAAGATCGGCTGCCCCGCCTCGTTGCGGGGGAATACTGTCATTGCCCTATCGGCTGCGGCATCTGCGCCCAGGGCGGCCACCTCATCCTCGATGGTGGAAGCGTCGGGGCCCTTGGATGCGATGTACTCGCGGGCCACGTTCGGGTTGGCAGGCCAGGTGCCGAGCAGCGGCTCGGTGAAGGTCAACTTGACTTTGATCGTTTTCATTCTGAAAAATCCTCCTTTTTCAGCTTTTCAACGTAGAATGTGTACTTGCTGCTAATGCCTGCCCGGGCATGGCTGACTGTGCTGTAAAAGACCCCCATTGTCATACCCAGGGCTTTGGCACATTGCGGGCCGGTACCGCTGGCGATGACCTCCTCGGTCGAAGCCTCGTATACCGTGTACCAGGTCATAATCCGAGCGCGCTCCGGAGCGCTGCATCGAGGCGGCGCATGTCCGCGTCGGTCAGGTGGCCGAGGTACTGCTGCAGATCGGCTCGGTCTGCGCCGTGTACCTGCCTCGGCAGGGCCATGCTCGGCTCACCGTAGCCCAGAAGAAGGACGTTGTCGCAGAATCCGTCGCCCCGGGCCAGCCTTGCGGGGCTGGAGGTCATGGGAACCACCGTCGCCGTGCTGCCGGTCTGGTTGGCGCTGTCGCTGCTGACCACGATCACCGGTCGGTCGCCCCGGATCAGGCAGGTGTCTGCCGGTTTGCGGTGGGTGTCACTCATCCACCAGATGTCTCCGCGTCTCTTGTCAGAAAACATGCTCAGTCCTCCTGTTCGCGGTTCTGCCGGTAGGCTGTGCAGTCTACCTTGCCGTAGCTCTGGCGCTTGTACCGCTCATTGTCAGTCAGCAGGCTGTGTAACGATAAGGCCAAGCCTGCAGCCAGGGCAAATACCAGGAACGGAGCCGCCTGGGCAGCTTCTGTCGAGCTCCAGCTGCCCCACTGGGTCAGGGCGTGTGCTGCGACCGTGCAGGCTCCCTGCGCCACCTTGACCGCCCCGATGAGAGCGAGCAGCGCAATGCTGCCGGTGATCGTGATCTTTTTCACTGTGATTCCTCCTTTTCGATGTCGGGGAAGAAGTAAGCCCCGACCTGCTCCTGCGGGATGTTCAGCACCCGGCAGATGGTCTTGATCTCGTCGGATGTCCAGGGCATCGTGCCCCGCATCCGGCGGCTGAGAGTTGACTGGGCGATCCCGGTGGCCTGTGCAAGCTCGGAATCGAACAGCCCGTAGTCCCGGAATCTTGCCCGCAGCCGCCAGAAGGGGCTCTGATGAAAGCTGCCCAGTGGCGTGCTCGGTGTCATGGCGGTCACTCCTTTTCGGTCAGCAGCTTCTGGATGGCTGCTCTGAAGGTGTTCTCCGCGCCTGCGGGGTTGCGCCGCTTGTTCAGCACCATACTGACGTACTCTGGGGTGACACCTGCGGCTTCGGCGAGGTCGCTGCGGCTGATGTTGTTGTCCTTCATCATCGCGAAAACCTCAGCTTGCCAGGATAGGTTCATGTAAATGTACTCCTTTCTTTGCAAAAAAGTGTTTACAAAAATAAACCCTTATGGTATACTCAGGTTGTGAAGTTGAGCTTAAAGTCTATTTTTGTGAACCGCTGTGCACAGTATAGTTCATCCGAGTAGACTTTTCAAGCCCTAAAAGTGCATTTTATTGAACTTTGACGATTTGCACAAAGTCTATGGAGGTAAACTATGTTTTATGACAAGTATCGCCAGCTTTGCAAGTCCGTGGGAAAAAGCCCCTCTGCCGTGGCCATAGAGCTGGGTATCAGTAAGGGCACGGTGTCAACCTGGAAGAACCTGGGGCGAACCCCGCAGGTGGCGCAGCTACAAAAAGTGGCGGATTATTTCCATATTACGGTTGACCAGTTGCTCGATGAAAACAAAAACGCCCCCGTGGCGAAAAGCCACGAGAGCGCTGACTGGAAGCAGAGAGTGGGAGCTACACCGTGCAACGTGGCACAGGTAGCGCCGCTGCTGGGGACAGTCCGGGCGGGACTGCCCATGTATGCCGAGGAGAACATTGAGGGTTATATTCCGATCCGGCAGACCGACGGTGCAAAATATTTTTGGCTGAACATCCGGGGCGATAGCATGAACGCTGCGGGGATGAATGATGGCGATCAGATCCTGGTGCGCGAGCAGCCTGAAGTGGAGAATGGCGAGATCGCGGTGGTGCTAGTGAACGGCGACGAGGCCACGGTAAAGACCTTCCGGCAGGAGGGGAACCTTGTGATCCTGACACCCCGTAGCTCCAACCCGGTGCACCAGCCGCAGGTGTATGACCTGAAGAAAACGCCGGTGCAGGTTCTGGGCCGAGTGATCGAGTGCCGGAAGGTCTACTGACCTCCCTCCCGGGGCGTGGGCAACCTGAAACAAAGCATACAGAAATTCTTATAAACCTTACGCGGGCGTGCATCAAGCGCACTCGCGCGTGTATATATTCTTATTTTCTTCTATTCAGGGTCAGGATAAGGGTTTGAGTATGTTTCAGTATGTTTTGCCTAAAAACCCGCATGAACACTCACTTTTTCGTGACTACAAACGTTGCGCAGGTTTGTATGCGACTGAATGTTGCAAACAACTAGAATTTTGTTGCGTGGGTAGCGACCTGCTGCCCGTGCCTGAAAATGCAAAAACGCCCCCGGTGTTGGCGCACCGAGAGCGTTTAGATAGATCAGGCTCACCCGGAAGGTGATACACAGACCAGACATCTGTATTGTAGCACCTCCGGCTGGGCTTGTCAAAGTGTACCTGTCTTTCGGAGGTGTTTATATGGGAAAAAGAACAAATACGGCTGTCTGGATGGAAAAGCAACAGCGCTGGCAGATCAAAGTGCAGAAGAACGGGGAGCGGAGAGCGTTCACGTCAGCTACACCGGGCAGGACGGGACAGCGTGAGGCAAATCGCAAAGCCGATGCCTGGCTGGATGACGGCATCGCAAATACGCGGGTGCTGGTGGAGAATGTTTACGTGCAATGGATCGGGGAACTGAAGCTGACGACCAGCCGCTCGAACTGGGAACCGGTAGAAAGCCGCTGGAAAGTTTGGGTTAAACCGGTAATCGGTCGCCGCCGGGTTGAAGATCTGACCGAGGCACAGATGCAGACTGCGGTGAACCGTGGCTATGCGGGTGGCTTGAGTCGAAAATATCTCCGTTCCATGTGCGCTGATCTCCGGGCGTTCTGCAAGTGGATGAGACTGGGCAAAATGTCCACGCTATACCCGGAATCGCTACACGTGCCGAAGGGGGCCAGGTCGAGGGAAAAGACCATCTTGCAACCGGAAGATCTGAGAATTCTCTTTGCCATTGATACCACCCTGTGGCGTGGGATGACCGTGCCAGATCCTTATATCAACGCATACCGGTTCAGCGCGGTCACCGGGATGCGCCCGGGGGAGATGATCGGCCTGCGTTGGAGGGATGTAAAAGGCTCTGTGATCCAGATTCACCGGGCCATCAATTCCAGAGGGGAAGTGACCCGGGGCAAAAATGACAACGCCCTTCGTGCGGTACAGTTGACTCCGACGGCGGAGGAGATTCTGGCCGCGCAGCGTCTGCTGACAGGTGGGTCAGACTCAGTGTTCGGCATCAACTCAGAGAACACCTTCCGACACCGCTGGAAGCGCTACTGTGAGGTCAACGGACTTTCCTACGTTCCGCCGTATAATCTGCGGCATACCTTTGTGAGCATGGCCAAGACGCTACCGGAAGGTGCTGTAAAGCCTTTGGTCGGTCACTCCCGCCAAATGGACACCTACGGTATCTACGCCCATCTGATCGAGGGCGAAGAAAAGGAGACCACTGCCGCGCTGGAATCAGTGCTTCAGAAAATATTGCGGTAACCCACTTTAGTAACCCACTTTTTCTGGTAAAGCGTGAGCATCAAACGCCACCGGTGAATATCGGTTTTTCAAAACGGCGCATTTTCGTCAAAAATGCTACGGCGTATCCTCTCCCGGCAGTCCTTGACCGGGTTCGAGTCCCGTATCCTGCTCCAGAAAATAGCGCTCCAACGTGTAGTAAAGAACATGTTGGGGCGCTTTGCATTTTGATGCACTTTTGGCGGGCGGCTTGTGCTTTGCCGGAAAATATGGTTCAATAGAGGAAAACAGGCGGGAACGCACAGTGAACAAGACAAAACGAGGTGGATACAATGAATCTGAAAGAAGCATTCCGCTATCAGAACAAGCTGCAGGCCCTTTTGGATGAGGCCCAGGGCATTCTGGACTGCGATTCCAACGTGACGAATGTGGCCAACACCTACCTGCGCCACAAGGTCATGGCAGAGGCTGAGGACGAGACAATCCTGGACTTGCCCCAGACCGAATATGCCCAGCAGATCACCGATATTGCCCGGTTCATGCTCTATCTGCTGGAGGAGAAGGGCCGCCTGTTCGCTGCCATCCGCAAGGCAAAGGATGCGCTGGACATGGATATGGACAGCGAGGTCAGCTTGAACGCTGCGCGGCAGAGCGTGGCGCGCACCTTCAAGCGAATGAACGACCTGCGCAGCTCCGAGCAGCTGCTTTCCGGCGGCGGTACCGGCTACCGTTTCAATGCGGAGGGCAACCAGATCGCCTACCGCTGTGATGTGAAGCGAGTGACCACCATCAACTATGACCGCAAGGTCATCCATGCTGCTCTGGGCAAGCTGAACCGGCAGGCGGACGAGACCTCCAACCGGATCGACCTGTGCCTTGTGACCTCCCGTGTGGACTATGCAGTCCCCTTTGATGTGAACGCCAGCTTTGCCGAAGCATTTGAGACCTATCTGGAAAGCACCAATGCCTGAATAAACGCTCCACCGGCTATTTTGGGTGCGGCAAGCGCCGGGTGCGCGGCTGCCGGTTCAGGTGCAGATGAACGATAACGCTGCACAGTTCCGCAAGGAAGTTTCGGTCCGGTTCACCTTACGAGCCAGCATCATTGAAAAAATCTTGCGTTCGGCTTTTCCGCCACCGCCAGACGTTTCTTCGCCGAAACCGTCCTTTGCCATTCCTCACATTCCTGCTTTTGTGCTTACGTCTCCATGGGCAGGCAGGCAAGCCACCCTTTCTGAATTTGCCCCGCAGACTGCTGCGGGAGCATTTTTCCGCCTGCGGGGCGGGTGCACTGCATCCCCCATTTTGCAGGCAGAGCAAATGGCAGAAGCTGCCCTGGATGCTTGCCGTATCCAAAATGGCCGGTGCAAAACCGGAGGGATAAGCGATGAAGAATTGCAGCCCCGGCAGTTTTTACCGCCGGGGCTGCAATTCTTGGAGGGAGTCGTTCGTATTCCAGACAAAGCAACTGAATTTAGACAAAGACGAGGTATGATCATGTCAACCAAACCGATTCGTCCCGCTGCCGCAAATTGCATTGACCTGAGTGCAGCAGCGCTTCATCTCATTGCCATGGCGCTGATGCTGATGGATCACCTGTGGGCGACACTTCTGCCGGCGCAGGACTGGCTGACCTGCGCCGGGCGGCTGGCGTTCCCTATCTTTGCATTTATGGCAGTGGAAGGCTACTTTCATACCCGGAATCTGAAGCGTTATGCCCTGCGGCTGCTGTTGTTTGCACTGCTTTCGGAAGTGCCCTTTGATCTGATGTATGGCGGGACATGGTTCTACCCGGTGCATCAGAACGTGATCTGGACGCTGCTGCTGGGGCTTCTGGGGGTGCATCTGATGGAAACGATGCGCAAAAAGCAGAAAACAGGGCTGTACCTGCTGGTATCCGCTCTTGTGGTGGTGGCGGGCGCGGTGCTGGGCACGCTGGGCATGGTGGATTACTACGGTGCCGGTGTGCTGACCGTGTTCGCTTTTTACATTTTCCGGGGCCGGAAATGGTGGTGCCTGCTGGGACAGGTGCTGACCCTGTACTGGATCAACGTGGTGCTTCTGGGCGGGCTGATGTACCCCATCCGGCTGTTCGGCATGGAGTTTGAGCTGTGTCAGCAGGGGCTTGCGCTGCTGGCGCTGGTGCCCATCTGGCTGTATCGCGGGCGGCAGGGCTGCCACAGCAAACCGTTCCAGTATGCCTGCTACGCCTTTTACCCGGTACACATGCTGCTGCTTGTGCTGGCGCTGAATTTCGTGAACCGATAAGAACGTAACTGTTATCCCTGCGGGCTATGGGTGCCCGCAATCTGATGGTATCCCGGGGGGATCTATTCTGCACTTTCCTGAGTCTGCTCTGTGGGCTTGATGGTCTTGACCCGCAAGGTGAAATACAGAAGATGGCAGACCCACACCACTGCAATGCAGATCCTGCCGACGGGAGCATTTTTCATACAAAGAAAACCGATCGCCATGACAGCGGTGACCATTGAAATGATCTTGCATTTTGTTCCTGCTGTCATGGCTTTTTTCTGAACAAAGCTGTCCAGATGCTTTTTGTACCGTGGTATACTGAATGGAACACCCACAGGAGGTAAAATGCCCCATGAAAAAAGATAAATCGTTCCGCCCGGACCGGGTCCTCTCCTATTTCAGGGTGGAGTGGTTCCCGCTGCTCCTTGTGACCCTTTCGGGCCTTGTCTATAACATCGGTCTGCTGGCCGCGCCATGGTTCGAGGGCCGGTTGGCCCAGTGCCTGGCGGATATCCTGGGCGGCAGTGAGACTGCTGCCCAAATGGCGCTGCTGGTGCTGGCCTACATTGCGGTCACACTGCTGGTGCAGGCGGCTCGCTTCGTCAAACGTTTTTATGTGCGCCGCTTTGCCAACAACATCAACCGCCGGATGAAGGGCATCCTGTACGCCAATCTGGTGCGGCAGAGCCGGGCAGCGCTGGAAAAAGAGGGGGCCGGTGAGCTGATGACCAAGGCCATCGCCGATGTGGACGACTGCGTGGAGGGAATGCGCAAGTTCACCACGGAGGTGTTCGACACCGGTGTGGCGCTGGCGGGCTATGCGGTCATGCTGCTGGTGTACGACTGGCGGCTGGCGATCCTGGGCCTGCTTTTTACTCCCGTGTCCTATGTCTGCGCGGCAGGGATGAAAAAGCCAGTGCAGCGCGCCGGTGCAGCTTATAAAAAGGCCGCCGGTGCTCTGAGCAGTGCCACGCTGGACCGTGCCCGGAATGCCGTGACCTACCGCATCTACGGCTGCGAGGAGGCCCGGATGGAAAAATACGAGGAGGCCCTGAGCCTTTCCGAAAAGACTGCCGTGCGGAACAACGTGTGGCAGTCCGCTCTGCCGCCGCTTTATCTGGCGGCATCCGAGGCAGGGACCCTGTTCATCCTGTGGTTCGGCGCAAAGAATGTGCTGGGCACCGGCTGGAACCACTGGGATATCGCCGCCTTCACCACCTTCCTTTCCTGTTTTACCAAGCTGGTGGTCAAATCCTCCAAGGTGGCCAAGCTCTTCAACGCGGTGCAAAAGGCAGAGGTCTCCTGGAAGCGCATCAGACCCCTGATGAAAACGCCCGAGCAGCTGGATGCCCTGCAGATCCCGGCGGCACAGGAGGTAACACTGAAAAAACTCGCCTTTTCCTATGGGGAAGAGCCTGTCTTTTCCGGCCTGAGCCTGACGGCCCACCCCGGCGATATCGTCGGCATCACCGGCCCGGTCGCCTGCGGAAAATCCACCCTTGGCCGCGTATTCCTCTGCGAAGCGCCCTATCAAGGCTCAGTCTGCTTTGGCGGCAGAGAGCTTTCCGCCCTGACCCCGCGCCAGATCGCCGCCACGGTCGGGTATCTGGGCCATGACCCGGAACTGAGCGCCGACACCGTGCAGAATAATGTCCTCTGCGGCAGCGAACAGGATGCCATGCCGTGGCTTGCAGCCGCTGCCCTGAAGGAGGAAGTGCTGGCCATGGAAAAGGGTACGGAGACGGTCATCGGCAGCGGCGGCACCCGCCTTTCCGGCGGGCAGGCACAGCGTCTGGCATTGGCCCGGACGCTGGCCCATCCCCGCCCGGTGCTGGTGCTGGATGACCCCTTCTCGGCACTGGACCGCAGCACCGAGGATGCGATCTTTGCCGAGCTGCAGGCGTATGCCAGGGATAAGGTGGTGTTCCTGATCTCCCACCGGCTGTACCATTTTCCGCAGATGCAGCAGATCATTTTTATGGAGGGCGGCAGAACCACCGTTGGCACCCACGGGGAGCTGATGGCAGCGGTTCCGGTCTACCGCCAGCTGTACGAAAGCCAGACCGGCCTGAAAGGGGGAGAGGGCGCATGAAAAAGAAAAATGATCACGGCGTGTTTGCTGCCGTCCGGATGGCAGCGGCTTCGCACCGCCTTCTCACGGTGGGCACGGTGCTGTGTGTGGCAGCTTCGGTGGCGGCATCCCTGCTGCCGCCCCTGCTGCTGGCCCGGGTCATCGATCGTCTGACCGCGGGCCTCCCGCTGTCCTTTCTGGCCGTGCTGCTCTACTTCGGCAGCCTTGCACTGGAAGGCGTGCTCACCTCGGCGCAGGAAAGCCTGCTGGTGCTCTTTGGCCAGAGGATGACCCATGCCCTGCGCTCGGAGATGTCCCGGAAGCTGAGCCGCCTGCCCGCCGGTACACTGGCAGAGCAGAATCCCGGCGAGGTGGCCGCTCGCTTTTCGGGCGATGTGGACACGGTGGAAGCCCTGTTCACTTCCGGCATCATCAGCATGGCAGCAGATGCCTGCCGCATCGTCTCCATCATGGGGGTCATTGCGGTGAAAAACACCGGCCTTGCACTGATCCTGCTGCTGGTTCTGCCGCTGTTTGCCGTGTTCACCCGTCACGTCCAGAAGCGGATGCTGGCCGCGCAGCTGGACAACCGCCGCGCAGTCGCCGCTGTCTCCGGGCAGGTGCCCGAGACCCTGCACAACATCCGCACCATCCGGGCGCTGGGGCTGGAGGATTACATGGAGCGCCGGTATGACCGGTGCATCGGTGACAGCTATGCCGCCATGGAGCGCACCAATTTTTATGATGCCGTCTATTCGCCGGTGGTGCTGCTGCTGAATGCTGCTGTGGTCGGCATCGTGATGCTGCTCTCCACTTCGGGGAACGCACAGCTTCTGACCCTGTTCGGCATGTCGGTGGGCACCTCGGTGGCCGTCATCAACTACATCTCCCGCATCTTCGCCCCCATCGAAAGCCTGGGCATGGAGATCCAGACCATCCAGTCGGCCATGGCGGGTGTCAGGCGCATCGATGCCTTTCTCGACCAGCCGGAGCGCACGATCCCTCCCGCGCGCAGGGAGGCTGCCCGGGGCGATGTGGAATTTGCACACGTCACCTTCGGCTATGGGGAACGGCACGTTCTGAAGGATTTTTCCATGACCGTGAAACAGGGGGAGCAGGTCACGCTGGTGGGCCGCACCGGTGCGGGCAAGAGCACCGTGTTCAAGCTCCTGCTGGGCCTGTATCAGCCGGAGAACGGTACGGTGACCATCGGCGGCGTGAAGGTGGGGGACATCACCGACCGGGAGCGCCGCACCTGCATCGGCTGTGTGGAACAGCATTTCTCCCGCGTGCCGGGCACCGTGCTGGAACAGATCACGCTGGGAGACCCGCAGATCACCGGGGAAATGGCAAGGGCTGCCGCCGCACTGGCCGGGATCGATGCTGCCATCCGGGCTCTGCCGGAGGGCTATGACACTGTCTGTACCGAGGGCATCTTCTCGCAGGGCGAGTGGCAGCTGCTGTCCATTGCCCGTGCCGCCGCCGCAGACCCCGCCGTGCTGCTGCTGGATGAGATCACCGCCAATCTGGATGCCGAAACGGAGGCCCGCGTGCTGGAAGCTCTGCGCCGCGCGTCTGCAGGCCGCACGGTGCTCTCCGTCTCCCACCGCGTCTATGAAAATCTTGGCGGCAGAACGATCGAGATCAGGACCCGGGAATGACGTATGATAAAAACGCCCCCTGTGCGCCGCAGCAGGCACACAGGGGGCGTTGTGGTATGCTCAATTCTTTTCGATGTAGACGCTGGTGGAGGGGAAGGCGAAGTCCACGCCGTCTGCCTGCATCACGTCCATGATGTTCAAGTTTAGATCATTCTGCTGCTGCAGGAAGGTGGCATAGACGTTGGTGGTCAGGTAGGCCGAGATGAGGATGTTGATGCTGGAATCGCCAAAGCTGGTCAGCCGGACGATGTTGGTGCCCTTGTTGGTGTAAGGGCTGTTGTCCAGCATGGCCTGCAGGTCAGCCATCAGCTTTTCCAGCTGGGCACGGGTAGTGCCGTAGGTGACACCCAGTGTGAACTTATAGGGCCGCATGGTGCGCAGGGCTGCGTTCTGGACAGTGGAGGCGCAGATCTGGCTGTTGGTGATAATGATTACGCTGTGGTCCATGGAGCGGATACGGGTGGAGCGGAAGTTGATATCGATGACCTCGCCCTCCACATTGCCCACGGTGATCCAGTCGCCGATGGAAAAGGGCTTGTCCAGCAGGATGACGATGCCGCTGAACAGGTTGCTGGCGCTTTCCTGCGCGGCCAGCGAGATGGTCAGGCCCACAAGACCGGCACCGGCTACGATGCTGCCGATGGGGAAGCCGACGATCTGCGCGCAGGTGGCAACACCCAGAATGATGACCAGCACTTTGTAGGTGGTGTCCAGCAGGGAGCGTAAGGTCTTGTTGCTCCGGATTTCCGGGCTGCAGGAGGCCAGCAGCAGGTCGGCTACCTCAGAAGCATTGTACAGGCCCTGGCAGAACAGGAGGGTCGTTGCAATCTTATAGGCCGTGAACAGAAACTTTGTCAGGCCCGGAATGGCCCACGGCAGGCTGGTCAGGGCCAGATACAGGCCGCTGTAAAAGGCCATCCGCGCCAAAGGGCTCTGTAAGCTGCGCAGGAGGATGGGCGTGGCGGCAAAGTGCCAGCTGCGGGCCTGCAGAGCGGGAAAGATCTTCCGGCGCAGCAGCCAGCCGACCAGAAGCCCCGCAAAAACGATGACTGCGGCGCAGACGGCCCGGGCAGCCAGCGCCCACCAGCCCTCCAGCAAAAAAGGCCCGATCTCGAACCCGAGGTCACGAACGGTAAAAATCATGGCAAAAAGCTCCTTGTATCAGAAATTGTAACATCCTGTCCCACAGTATACCATATCCGGCCCGTGCAGGGCAAATAAAAAAGGGGTTGACAAGGCGGAGCAGCCGCGTTATACTTTTGGCCAGAAAGTTCGTTTCAGGGCGGGGTGAGATTCCCCACTGGCGGTACAGCCCGCGACCACCCGCAAGGGTGTTGACCCGGTGAGACTCCGGGGCCAACGGTATAGTCCGGATGCAAGAAACGGCAGGCAATACGATTTGTCTACGCGCCCTGTTGCAGTGTTTGCTGCGGCAGGGCGCGTTTTTGATTGTCTTCCCGGTTCCGAACCACGCGAAAGGGGCTTTCCAATCTTTGATTTGGGGCCAGAACGCCCCGGGAGGATATTACCATGAAGAAAAACACGACCCGCAACCTGACCGTTGCCGCCATGCTCAGTGCGGTGGCCTTTATCCTGATGTTCATCGAGTTCCCGCTCCCGATGCTCATCCCGTCCTTCGTCAAGATGGACTTCTCCGACCTGCCCGCTCTGCTGGGTGCCTTTGCCCTTGGCCCGGTGTACGGTGTGATCATCAGCTTTATGAAGAACCTGCTCCATGTGGTCATCAAGGGCACCTCTACCGCACTGGTGGGTGAGCTGTGCAACTTCATGCTGGGTGCGGTGTTCTCCGCACTGGCCGGTTACCTCTACAAGCACCACAAGAGCCGCAAGAACGCCATCATCGGTGCCGTGGCCGGTGCCGTGGCCATGGCCCTGTTCAGTGTGCCGTCCAACTACTTCATCACCTACCCGGCCTACGTCAAGTTCTACCACATGCCGCTGGAAGCCATCCTGGGCATGTATCAGGCGATCCTGCCCTCTGCAAACAGCCTTATCAAGTGCCTGATCATCTTCAATATGCCCTTCACTCTGGTCAAGGGCCTGCTGGATGCCCTGATCTGCATGTTGATCTATAAGCCGCTCTCTCCTATCCTGCATGGCCGGAAGTGAGTGACAGAACAAAAAAGAAAGGACGCGAAAGCGTCCTTTCTTTTTTGCTATTTGAGAGATTACTTCGTTTGTGTCAACTCCTGATAGCGTTTCATCAGGAACGCTACACAATCGGCTTCAGAGGTGTCCTTGACTGATAAACCATAGGCTTGCATGACGGCCCTGTCGTTTGCGATATGGGCTTTTAACAGCGGTTCAGGCATGGCCAGAGGATTGTACAAATCTGCAAGACAATTGTTTGGATACATTGCTCGTGTGTTAAGAATGGCCTGTGCAGTTTGTTCTATTTTGGCTTTTTGTTCTAAGGTGGGAGTAGGCCAAGGAAAATTATTATAAACTGCGGGGGAATACCTGAAATCGCTTTTTATCCTACCACAAGTAACACGCATCCACGCATTATGAACATTAGATGTCAGAACTCCGAATTCATAGATTGTGACATTTGGAATAATACTGCAAGCGTCTCCGGCAATTACACTAGAGGGCATAAAACCAATCGGGATATACCGCCTATTCTGTGAAGAATGTCTTGGAAACACAAGATAGGTTGATAACGGTTGCCGAATTTGGCAGAAAAGGTAAGGATAATCGGCCATTTTCTGTATCCGATCTGCATTACTGCTTTTTCGCAAAGCACGGACTTTTTCAAGGCGTTCTGTGATTTCTTTTATATTTACATAATCAGAGACATTACCATCCTTAAACCATAAGCAATATCTGGAATAGCTATTTACATTATCATGTAAGAATTCTTTTGCACCTATAAAAGGCTTGATGTATTTTGCCAATACGGGATATTGTTTCTCAAGTTCTTCTTTCTCTGTTATGCTAAGTGTTAGAGCGCCATCATCTGTCGGAGGACTACCGGTGGTCATTTTGGGTAAACCATTTTGAGGTTTATTAATTCTGTTTGTAATCCAAATGTCAGGAGCATCTAATAGATAGGGGTTTATATGTTCTGCCTTTGTTTTTGTTTCTTCAGTATAAATGAATTTTGTATGAGAGCGGCTAAAGTTGGAGAAACCGATGATGACACAATGAACTGCCGCTTTTTCATTTGCCTCACTGTCCCATACAAAAGAACGATATGCGAAGTGAATTTCAGCACCAGAATCAATCATTTTCTTCCAAAATGTTGGAACGGATTCGCCCTGACAAATGGAATTCGTGGAGACAAATGCAATTTCGATATTCGTGCTGGATGTATTGATATAATCTAGCGCTTTTTTGTACCAGCAGATCACATAATCGAGTTTGGTTTCTATTTCACCCTGTCCCCAGATATCGTTCATATCGTGAGCTTGATCTTTTGTTCGGACAGATTGCCCAACAAACGGTGGGTTTCCCATGATATACGATAATTTGGAGGGGGAGATGATGGAAGCCCAATCCATCTGCAAGGCATTCCCGATATGGATATTTACATTGCTTTTTAATGGAAGGAAATCAAGATGCATTAAGACAACATCTTCAGTTTCCTTCATCATCTGGCTTTCTGCAATCCAAAGAGCGGTTTTTGCAACATCACCGGCAAAATCGTTGATTTCGATGCCGTAAAACTGGGAGATGGAGACTTTAATAGGATTCCAATTGGTATCACCAAAGATGACCTGTCCGTTTTGCAGTTCCCTTAAAATGTCATTTTCCAGACGGCGGAGCGAAATATAGGTTTCTGTCAAGAAGTTGCCAGAGCCACAGGCTGGGTCTAAAAAGGTCAGTCCGGCTAATTTGTTCTGAAACTCTTCCAGCTTCTTTTTCTTTTGCTTCTGTACACCAATTGTCAGAATCTCTGCGAATTCGTTTTTCAAATCATCCAAAAACAGCGGGTCGATTACCTTGTGGATATTCTCAATCGAGGTGTAGTGCATCCCGCCTTTCCGTCTGGTAACCGGATTCAACGTGCTTTCAAAAACAGCGCCGAAAATGGTAGGCGAAATATCCCGCCAATTAAAATGCCCGGCTTCCGCAAGAGCGTCTTTGATTTCCTGTGTGATTTTTGGAATGATAATATCCTCGTTGGCAAATAGGCCGCCGTTGACATAGGGGAATGCTTCCAGCTCTTCCGAAAGATATAGGTCGGGTCGGTCAGGATAGGGAGTATCCAAAACCTTAAACAGTGACAACAGAGCCGGACGCAGGTCTTTTGGCTCGTATTGAGCAATGTATTCGCTAAAGGAATCTTTTTGCTCAAACAGACCGGCATCCTCAGAGTAAAGGCAGAATACCAGCCGGACGCAAAGAACATTCAGGCTTTCGAGGGCTTTTTTGCTTTCTGGGTCATGGTACTGCTTCAAAAATGCATCATAGATTTTGCCAACGAGTTTGCCCGCTTCTTGTGACAAATCTACTTCTTTAGAGACTTGGACAACCTTTTTCTCCAGCAGAAAGTCCAGAAGCGAAGAATTGTGGTGAAGATCATCGATATGGATTTTTACAACATTATTTTCAGGAACGCGGGTATCCATATCGTAAATCCACAGTTCCTGAAAATTGGAAGTGATGATCCACTTTGCTTTCTCAGAAGTTGGCAGATTATCATTGTAGCGTTTGGCCTGTTCGTAAGGAGTGAGTTCGGTTCCACCGGACTGCGAGATCTTCTTGTCCAGAGGAATGCCTTCTGACTTCTGTTCAATAATGATTTTTGTTTCAGGGATATAGGCATCGATTTTTTTTGTGTTTCCGTTAACGATTACTTTTTTCTGAAACTCAATTCTGTCGGTTGCATCAGCACAACCCAGTAAGCGCTGCAAGATATCCAGCCAATAGGAGCGGTCGTCCTCGTCTTCTCTGCCTTTATTATGCCACTTTTGAATCAATTGCCGTGCAGCTTCACGCTTTTCTGCATTTGTCATAATGTAATCTCCCTGTTTTGTGTATTAAGACAGCGCGCCCTTTTCCAGCCACTTGCCCCGGGCAAGGCGGATGAGGAACAACAGGCCCCGGATGCTTAATTCGCAGCACATGGCACCCCAAACGCCCATCAGGCCCAGCCGGGGAGCCAGCAGGAACGCCAACGTCAGCCGGATGCACCACATGCTGAATATGTTCAGCACAAAGCAGGAGGTGCTGTCGCCCGCACCCTGCATGGCACCGCTGGCCACGATGGAGGCACCGAACATGGGCTCGGCCCAGGCTTCGATGCGCAAAACCTGAGCACCCAGAGCGATGACAGCCGCATCGGTGGTGAAAAGGCTCATCAGGGTGGGGGCAAAGATCCACAGACCAACGCCGGAAAGGGCCATGACCCCCATGCCAAGGCCGGTACACAGCCAGGCAAACCGCTTGGCCATATCCTTCCGGTTGGCACCCACGGCCTGGCCGATGAGGGTGACAGCTGCGCTCTGGATGCCGTAGCCTGCCATGTAGCACAAGCCCTCGGCGTTGACAGCCAGGCTGTTGGCGGCAATGGCCACGGTACCCAGGCCAGCCACGATGCGCACCACCACCACCTGCGCCAGAGAGATGGCGGCGCGTTCTCCCGCCAGAGGACCACCGACCCACAGCAGGTTCCGCAGGCAGGAGCGGGTGATCTTCCAGGGGGCAGGCTTCCGGATGCAGAGGGGGCCTTCCCGCAGCAGCAGGATGGCCAAAGCCAACAGGCCGCCCACCACGGTGGCCAGGGCGGTGCCCAGGGCTGCGCCGGGCACGCCCAGCCCGGCACCCCAGACGGTGATGCCCCACAGCGTCCGGGTGGGGTTGATGAGGAAGAAGTTGAAGATGGCATCCAGCACACAGACCAGCACGCTGATGAGGCTGGCGGTCAGGGCGTAGCCTTCTGCCCGGAGGATGGAGGTGTACATGCCCATGGCCATGGTGAAGGGCAGAGCCGTTGACCAGATGGCAAAGTAGGCTGTGGCGTTTGCCCGCAGGGAGGGGTCAGCTCCCAGCCACCCCGGCAGAAAGGGGCTGATGCCCAGGCCGAAAAGGGCGGCTCCCACGCCAAGGATCACATTGAAAAGCATGGCCTGCCGCAGCACGCTGCGGGCATCATCCTGCCGGTCGGCCCCCAGATACTGGGCGATCTGGATGGAGAGGGCAGTGTACAGGCCCACCAGAACACCGTGGAGCAGCCAGGTGCTGGAGCTGACGATGCCGATGGAAGCAGTAGCTTCTGCACCGATGTGGCCCACCATGGCAGCATCGATGTATCCCATGGCAGTGACCACCAGCTGCTCCAGAATGGAGGGGATGCTCAGCGCCAGAGCCACCTGGGCCGTCTGGCGGGAGGGGATGGTCTCACCCTGCCGCATCCGGGCCGAAAGCTGTTCAAGTGAAAGTTTCATGTCTTCTCCTTTTTCTCCGATTTTCCTGTGAGACAAAAAAATACCCTCGAAAGGGCGTTTGTCTTCCCATTATAGACAGGGGGGCGAAAAATGTCAACCCATCAGCCCATGGGGTAGCCATTGCCCCAGAGATTGATTTTTTGGCCCGGGCGTGATACACTTCATTTGTATCCAGCAGTGAAAGAACAGGAACGGCCTCTGCCGCTCCGGGAAAGAGGAAAAAAACTATGCTTCAACTGCTTTCTGGCAACCCGCGCACCGTGGATGCGCTGGGCTTTCTGCTTGCATTTGCGCTGACCGCGCTGATGGACTCGGTGTTCCACGATAAGCTCCCCCACGACCATGGCCGCGCGTTTGCCGTGAACGGCGAACTCTCCAAGGGCAAGGCCCGGGGCTCCGGCCTCATCTTCGTGCTCTGCATCGCACTGGTCACGCTGGCCGTGGTGCCTTTTAAGGCAGAGTATGTCATCTACACCGTCCTGCTCATTGCGTCCATGCTCTCCGGCTATTTTGACGATGCCGCCGAGACTGCCTGGAACGAGTACAAAAAGGGCCTGATCGATCTGGTCATCGCCGTTGTGGCGGGCGTGACCTACCTGAACTTCAACGGCACGGAGGGCAACTTCCTGAGCTGGAGCTTCAGCCTGCCCTATGCCGTCTACCTTATCCTCATCATCGTCCTGATCTGGGCCAGTATCAATGTGGTCAACTGCACCGATGGCGTGGACGGCCTTTCCGCCAGCCTTGCCGTGGTCAGCATCGGAACCTTCCTGCTGGCCTACTGGGAGGAACTGGGGGATTACGCCACCGCAGGC
Organism: Faecalibacterium sp. Marseille-Q4137; assembly: GCF_017377535.1. Classification (NCBI taxonomy): domain Bacteria; kingdom Bacillati; phylum Bacillota; class Clostridia; order Eubacteriales; family Oscillospiraceae; genus Faecalibacterium; species Faecalibacterium sp. Marseille-Q4137. Next base: position 59,049 of record NZ_JAFREK010000004.1, on the reverse strand, counting down.
ATCGTGTTCATTGGTGCCCTGCTGGCCTACCTGTGGCAGAACGCCAAGCCTTCCACCCTGCTGATGGGTGACGCGGGCAGCCGCGCCATGGGCTTCTTCCTGGCCGTCCTGGCCCTCAAGAGCAGCCATCCCTTCGCCTTCCTGCTGGCCGCGCTGGTGTTCATCGTGGACGGCAGCCTGGGCATCCTGAAGATCAGCTTCAAGCGGTTTTTGCACATCTCCATCCTCAAGAACACCCTGACCCCGCTGCACGACCATGTGCGCAAGCGTCTGGGCTGGAGCGATGAGCAGGTCGTGGCCCGCTGGCTCATCCTGCAGGCTGTGGCATCCGCCTGGCTGCTGCTGTTGGTGCGGTAAAACACAAAAAAGAAATGCAGCGCCCGCACAGGAAAGCTCCTGCGCGGGCGTTTTGCTGTTCTGGTCCGGGAGGAAAGTTCCAGCTTCCGGGCCAGCGTTTCCAGACAGGCTGGGTCACGAATTTCCTGCATGAGTTCACCTCATTTCTTTTGTTTCATTGTGCCATGTGTCACAAACAAATGCAAGCAAAACCTTTATAATAGGGACGAAATCTGTCAAGCTGTCCCAGTGCCACGTCACGGGCAGGGAGCTGCAGCAGATTTTGGGCGTGGGTGTTACTGCCGCGCTGAGCAACCTGATGCAGAGCCTGACTGTCATTGTGATGAACCAGTTCCTCTTGCCCTATGGCAACGATAAAATTGCCGCCATGGGCATTGCCAGCAAGGTGAGCATGATCGCCCAGCTGGTGCTGGTGGGCTTCTCGTTCGGCGGCATCCCACTGTTCGGTTACCTGTACGGCGCAAAAAAGCGGGACGTGATGCGCAAGCTCATCCGCTTCTGTCTGACCTTCCTCGTCTCCATCGCCGCGGTGCTGTCCCTCATCCTCTGCCTGAATTCCGGTGTGCTGATGCAGATCTTCGTGCAGGATGCCGGGATGATCGCCACTGGTGCGCAGATGCTCCGCTGGCAGGTCTACACCGCAGCCTTTGGCGGCGTGGTGCTCCTGCTCACGGTGCTGTTCCAGGCAACTGGTAAAATCGTACCGTCCTTCCTGCTCTCCATCAGCCGTCAGGGCGTGGTGTTTCTGTTGGCACTGGTGGTCTGCGTACATCTGTTCCAGTATCAGGGTGTGCTGATGGCTCAGGCTGTGGCCGACACCCTGAGCGCTGCGCTGGCCCTTGGCCTGCTGGCGGCCAGCCGTGATATCATCGCAAAACAGTAAACACAAAAACGCCCGGAGGGCCGCTGAAAGCTGCGGTTCTCCGGGCATTTTTAGTATTCGATGCCTTTGCGCGCCTTGATGCCCTTCTGGTAGGGGTGGCGGCAGCATTTCATTTCGGTGGAGTAGTCGGCGGCATCCAGCATCCACTGCGGGGCCTTGTGGGCGGTCAGCACGCATTCCTGTGCGGCGGGACGCTCCAGAACGGCCCGCCGGAGCAGGTCTTTGTCCACCATGTCCAGCTCCCAGGCCGAACCGGCTTCATCTAAAATAAGCAGGTCGGCAGGCTCGGCCAGTGCGGCGGTCAGGTTTTCGTTCTGCACGGCCCGGGCAGCGGCCTTTTCCGCTTCGTTCATCTGGAACACGAACTTCTGCCCGCCCTTGCCCCGGAAAATTTTTGCCCCCAGCTGGGCCAGCAGAGGGATCTCGCCGCTCTGCCCGCCCTTGAGGAATTGCACGATGACCACCCGTTTGCCGCTGCCCAGTGCGCGGAGGGCAAGGCCCATGGCGGCGGTGGTCTTTCCCTTGCCGTTGCCCCAGTAAAGATGCAGCAGGCCCTGTTCCATCATCCGTTCTCCTTGGTGTACTGTACGGTCTCCACCAGGTGCAGGATGTGCTGCTCCGGCCAGTCCCGGGCATCCAGCACATAGCCGCCCGCGTTGGGACCGCACCAGTTGTGAAAGCTGCGGCGGGGCACGCCAAACCGCTCCAGTGCGGCCATCTGGGTGCCGCCATGGGCCACGATGACCAGCCACTCCTGCCCTTCGGCAAGGGCCTTGTCAATGAGATCAGCCAGCGTTTTGCACACCCTGTTGCAGAAATCGCTCCTGCGCTCCCCATCCGGGTGGGCAGCGTGCTCGTTTTCCTGCACCCATGCCAGATACTCCGGGTCCTGCTCCACCTGCACGAAGGTCTGGCCCTCGAACCGGCCGAAGTTCATCTCCTTCAGCCCGTCCACCGGAATGAGCTTTGCCCCGGGAAAGAACACCCGCGCCGTCTGGGCGGTGCGCTGCAGCGGGGTGACATAGACCACCTCCGGCGCAAAATCTGCCTGCCGCAGCTGGGCGATGCCTGCGGCGGAAAGGGGGATGTCCCGCTGGCCCTGATATCGTTTTTGCGCGTTGTACTCCGTCTGGCCGTGACGCAGCAGATAAATGAGCATGATCGTTCTCCTTTTTGGTTTGTTCTGCACCATTATAGCCTATTTTGCAGTTATTTTCCAGCCATGCCCTTGCAATTCTTCCGCATTTCAGATATATTGAGTGGGTATGAAATTTCAGGGGAGAGAAGTGTCAATGGAGATCCGGGACCGGAAAGCAGCGCAGCGCCGGGCGGGCATCATGGCCCGCAGGGATCTGCCGCAGGCAGAGAGAGCGGCGGCCAATGCAGCCATCTGTGCCCGCCTTCTGGCCATGCCCTGCTTCCAAAAGGCAGAGAATCTGCTGCTCTACGCCGCTTTTGGCGGGGAGGTGGATCTTGCTGTGCTGGCAGAGCAGGCGGCCCGGCTGAGCAAAACGGTGGCCTATCCGGTCTGTGGGGAAAACTTTACCCTGACCGCCGCCGTGCCGGGGCCGGACGGCTGGGAGATGGGGGCTTACGGCATCCGTACGCCGGTTCTGGAGCGGGCGGCGCTCATCCGGCCGGAGGCGCTTGATCTGGTGCTGGTGCCCTGCACTGCCTTTGATGCGGTCTGCCGCAGAGTGGGCATGGGCAAGGGCTACTATGACCGCTACCTGCCCAGGTGCCGGAACGCCGTGGCGCTGGGCGTGGCCTTTGAGGCCCAGCGGGTGCCGGAAGCGGCTGCAGATGAACAGGACCGGCAGCTGGATGGATTTGTAACAGAGAGGAAAGTATATCGTGGAACTGATGAATTTGAGCTGTGAAGGTTTTCTGGAGGAGCTGGCCAGCAAGGCGGCGGCTCCGGGCGGCGGCGGCGCTTCGGCGCTGGTGGGCGCGGCCGGTGTGGCGCTGGGCAGCATGGTGGGCAGCCTGACCGTGGGCAAAAAGAAATATGCTGCCGTAGAAGCGGACATCGCTGCCCTGAATGTCCGGGCCGAGGCCCTGCGCAAGCGGTTGGAAGCGCTGGTACAGGCCGACGCGGAGGCCTTTCTGCCCGTGGCGGCGGCCTACAAGCTGCCGAAGGAGACCCCGGAACAGCAGGCCCACAAGGCCGCGGTGCTGGAAAAGGCACTGGACAGGGCCTGCGCCGTGCCGCTGGAGGTGATGACTGCCTGCGGTGAGGGCATCGCACTGGCCGCAGAGTACGCCGAAAAGGGCAGCGTGCTGGCCCGTTCCGATGCCGGATGCGCGGCGCTGTTCTGCAAGGCAGCCATGCAGGCGGCGGGGCTGAACGTGAAGGTCAACACCCGCCTGATGGCAGACAAAGCCCATGCGGATGCGCTGGAGGCCAGAGCGGAACAGCTGCTGGCCGAGTTTGTGCCGCAGGCTGACAGGGTCTATCAGACTGTATCAAATGAGTGAGGGGAGAAGAAAATGGCTCAGATCCTGAAGGGCGCGCCCGTGGTGGCCGCCATGAACGAAGCAAACGCCGCGCGCTGTGCCGCGCTGAAGGAAAAGGGCATCGTGCCCACGCTGGCTGTGGTGCGGGTCGGCGCGCGGGAGGATGACATTTCTTATGAAAAGGGGATCGTCACCCGGTGCGGTAAGGTTGGCGTGGAGGTGCGGCAGTTCCATCTGGCGGAAGATGTTACGCAGGAGGAACTGCTGGATGTGATCCGGCAGATCAATGGGGATGCATCGGTTCACGGGTGCCTGATCTTCCGGCCCCTGCCAAAGCGGTTCGATGACCGCAGGGTCCAGGAGGCGCTTGCCCCGGAAAAGGACGTGGACGGCATCACGGACGGCTCGATGGCTGGTGTGTTCACCAATATGCCCATCGGTTATCCGCCCTGCACGGCGCAGGCCTGCCTTGAGATCCTGAAATACTACAACGTGCCGCTTTCCGGCAAACGGGCCGTGGTCGTGGGCCGCAGCCTGGTGGTGGGCAAGCCCGCCGCCATGATGCTGGACCGGGAAAACGCCACCGTGACCATCTGCAATTCCCGCACCCGGGACCTGCCCGCCCTCTGCCGGGAGGCCGATGTGCTGGTGGTCGCCATGGGCAGGCGGGGAGCCATCGGGGCCGATTGCCTGCGGGAAGGCCAGGTCGTGGTGGATGTGGGCATCCACGTCAATGAAGAGGGCAAGCTCTGCGGCGATGTCCGCTTTGATGAGGCAGAACCCATCGTGGAGGCTGTCACCCCGGTGCCCGGCGGTGTGGGCACAGTGACCACCTCTGTGCTGGTGGGCCATGTGGTGGATGCCGCATCCGCACAGTAAAACAGAAAACAACAGACGGTGCCGGAGATTTTCGGCACCGCCTGTTGTTCTTATCATACGGTTGCAAGCACGGCAAGGATGCTCTGCCAGCGGGGGTTCTGCACCTGCTGCGCGGCACGGCGGGGCGCGGAAGGCGAAACCGTGCGGGCAGGACGCTGGACGCAGTCAGCCGGCTGCGCAAAGGGGGAGGCGAGTTCGGCCTGCCAACGGGCAGCCAGTGCCATGGCCTCAGGGCTGGATTGCAGGGTGCGCCGCTCCGTTCCGGCCAGAAAATCGCCCAGCCAGCAGAGAATGGCCGCAATGGGCAGGCAGTCGGCGGCACGGGTGGACCAGTAGTTCCACTCGCCGCCCCGGCCCACAAAGCTCTCCACGGTGATCATGGCACCTTCCCGGGCAGATTGAGGCAGGCAGGAGCGGGAGGTGCCTGCCGCGCGGCGCAGCTCCCGCAGAATGATCTCAGTACGGCCCGCGTCCAGGGTGTCATCCCGGATGCAGGCGGAAAAGTCCGCGCTGTCCAGCAGGTTTTCGGCCCGGGTGGGGAATTGCCCTGTCATCTCGCCGGATGCGTTGTGGCAGAGCTGCCAGCCCTTGCGGAACAGCTGGAAGTTCAGGTTGCGGCGGCCCATGGTGGAGTAAAACACCCGGGCGCGGCCGTTGGGAGACTGCCGCAGCTCCAGATAGGCATCAGCGCCGCCCAGGTCCTGTACCTTGACGGTCAGGAGCAGGGAAGAATTGTTTTTTTGTGCGGACATGGCACGGTGCATCTCTTCAAAATAGCGGCTGGCATCCATAGCGGGTCTCCTCTCTGGTTTTGGATGATGTGTCGGAAACCATCCATCGGTTGTTCTCTGCCTGCATTATAACATATACGACAACAAAATACAACTATAAGTTTGACAAAAACCAAAATATTTTGGAAATTCGTGGATGCGGACAAACGGATTGGTTGTAAATGGAAAAGGCTTCTCCCGTCGGAGAAGCCTTTTGTGGTGGCAGGATTCAATCGCCCAGCTCCCGGATCTCATTCTGGATGAGCCGCCCGGCGGCGCGTGCCAGCTGATCCATGCCCCGGATGCGGGCGAGATTTTTGCCGTAGATGCGTTCTGCATCGTGGCTGGAGCTGTCCTCGCCCATGAACACGGCAGAAACACGCAGACCCCTGCGCTGCAGGTCGCGTACCTCAGCAGCGGCATCGTCCACGCCGTAGGAGCCGCCGTAATCACAACCCAGCGGTTGTTCCGGGCTGGGCGGTACGCGGCGGCTGTCGTTGGGGGAAGCATCCGTCAGCAGGATGAGCAGATGCCGGGGTGCGGGGCCGGGGTCAAAGCTGACCAGATCACCTGCCGCCCGCAGGGCAAGGCCGTCGCGGTTCCAGCCCGATGCAAAATACTGGCCGATCCCCTGCAGGCTTTTGTCCGCGAAGCCCTTGAGCACCCGCAGAACCGTATAGCCCCGCAGGCTGCAGAAGCTGCTGACCCGCACCGGGATGCCGCAGGCGGCAAGGCTTTGGGCCAGGATCGTGCCCTGCGCCGCAATGACCTCCTGACAGTGGAGCCGGGAAGCCGAAGCGTCCAGCAGCAGGTCCACGGTGAAGGAGGGCTGATTCTCCTCCTCGGCACAGCGGAACACCCGGCTGTCGTTCAGAAGGGGAGCGCGCCAGACCCGCTCCGGGTCCAGAGCGCCGCTGCGGGCGATCCGGGCATTGGGCTGCTGGTGGACCAGAATGCAGTTGCGGATCTGCTCGGTGAGCCGGAGCACCACGCTGCGGTGAAGCGCCCGGTTTTTGGCGTAGTAGGCGCGGTTGCGGTCGGCCTGCAGCTGAGCCTGCTCGGCCAGGTGCTTTGCCTCCGGTGTGGGGGCCTGTTCCGGGCTGGGCACGCCGGAGGCAAACCAGAGGCGGCACCCGAGGTGCGCCCCGGTGCAGAGTGCCTGCTCGGCCTTGCGCAGGCGCTCGGGCGGATAGAGGGAACGGCCAAAGCAGCTTTCAATGTAGGCGCGGTCCTCGGCGGCATTCTGCCGCAGGGTGATGTGGGCCAGCCGCTTGTCTGCCGTGGGGCCGGAGCCGCCCGCTTCCACGGAACCGGAGTGCTCCACGGTCAGCCGGTCGGTCTTGATCATCTGGGTGGGCAGCGTTTTGGTGGCAAGAGAGGCCAGCAGCCCCTCCAGATGCAGATGAAGCCCCACTTTGTGCCGGATCCTGCCGTCAAACAGGGCAAACCTTGCAAACAGGCCCAGCAGCTCACCCTTGAGCTGGCCGGGCTGGGGCGGTTGGGAGGGAGAAAGTGCCTCTGCCAGCCGGCTCTCGTAGGGGGTCATCACAGGCGGATGCCTGCCCTGTACGGTGCGCCAGCGGTCAGCCTGCATGGTGTAGACCAGCTGATTTTTTGCCATCCACTCCTGCCGCGAAAGCTTGTACTGGATGCCGAAGAAATAGTCCGCGTGGGCCCGGCGCAGCTCGGAAAGGACCGGGCGGCGGGGCAGCTCCAGCAGATAGACCGCGCTTTCGAGGTAGAGCCATGTCAGATCGTCCAGCTGGCTCTCCCGGAGATCGCCGTCCCATGTGGCAAAAAGGTCGCGGAGCAGGTCGTCGCCATAGTATTTGTGCACCAGCCCCACGACACAGTTCATATAAAAATCGATCGTGCCGTCGGTGTTGCGCGCCAGGAAAAGCGGCTCAAAGCCGTAGGCTCCCGCCGCCGCCCACACCTGATTGGCGGCCCGCCGCTCCTCGGCGGTATAACTCCGGGCATCCATCAGCGGAACAGCTTTTCAGCCGTCAGGCTGGCCGGGATGCGGGCGGCGATCACGTCCCGGATCAGCCCCTGCTCGTAGGAATCAAAGGCCTTGTTGGTGATGCCCATGTCCAGCGCAGGCCCCGCAGCCACGCCCCGGCGCATCAGGCGCAGAGCGTCCAGCATTCCGCGCAGATCCAGCGCTTTGGTGGAAATTTCGGCGCTGTCACATTTCTTTTGCAGGTCGAGGAAGAGCAGAGCAAACTGGTGCACATATTTGTCCGTCAGGTCGGCAAACTGGGCCCGCAGCAGCTTTTCAAGGTTTTCCTCCGTGATGGTGGGCATCTGGATGACTGCAAAGCGGGAAGTCAGGGCCTCGTTCAGCTCACGGGTGCCCGCATAGCCATAGTTCATGGTGGCGATGAAGCGGGTCTCTTCGGCCAGCGGGATGCGCTCGTAGCCGGGCACATCAATGGCGCGGCGGAAGTCCAGCACGGCGTGGAGGACGGCCAGGGCCTCGTTTTTGGCCATGTTGATCTCGTCCAGCACGCCGAAGCCGCCGCACTGGGCACAGCGGTAGACCGGCCCGGGCCGGAAGGTGACCGCCCCATCCACAAAGGTGTCCATGCCGATGAGGGAGGCTGCATCCATGTTCACATGGAACGAGATGTCCCATGCGGGGCGGCCAAAAGCGGCGGCCAGATTCTCGGCCAGCACATTTTTGCCGGTGGCCTTGCCGCCGGCCAGCAGCAGGTTCTCGCCGCAGAGCAGGGCCGCCAGTGCCTGCTCCCAGACCTCACGGCCATAATAGGTAAAGCCGGAAACGGGGATACGGGGGCGCAGGGCCTCGGGCAGAGCGTGGGCGGCGCGGTATTCTTCCACAGCGTGCAGCAGGTCGGGGCTGATGCCCTCCTGCCGTAATGTTTCCATCAGATCAGACATCCAAGACATCTCCTTGCGGTTGGCTTTGCCAAACCGATTTTTCAGCCTTATCATAGCACAACCGCTCCGGTTTGTGTAGGGGGCGCGGGGGCATTTTTTGCCGGATTTTTGCCCGGGAAATGCCGCAGGGTGGAACGGATCTGTGTGCTGCCGTGCGGACGAAGGAGTTTTTCGTGCCCGGGGATCGTGCGGTAGCGGATATTTTGTGGAAAGCTGTCGAAATGGCAGGTGTTCCGCGTTGTGTGTATCCACTTTTGGCTCAGAATGGTAAAAATTCCGGAAATTCGATTGACAAATCCGAATATTTATCGTATAACCTATATATGGGAACAATTCCGGAGGGAATGCGGAACTCGTGCCCCTGCCCGTTCCTGTCGGAGGAACCACGGTCTGGTTCTGGTGCCGGTGTACTTGGTTTGGTGCAGACGGTAAGTATAGATTGATTTGAAAGAGAGGAATCCCCGTTATGATGAACAATGAGATCAAAATGCCCGCTAACTTTGCTGCGATCGATGAGAACGAAATGGTGTACCTGCAGGGTGGCGCAACCACCGAGGCTACCGCTTGGGACGTGTTCCTGAACGTTGGCAAGCTGTTCAACTACATCGCCCGCGTGTTCTCCGCAGGCAGCTCCATCGTCAACAACATCAATGTTATCGTGACCACCTTCCAGACCCTGAGCACCTTCAGCCTGACCGCTAAGAACTAAGGTTTGGGCCAAAACCGAATCAGCATTTACAGGGCATCCGCTCCGGTAGGCGCGGGTGCTCTTTTTTGCTGCACAGGGCGGGAAGGCATTCGCCCCCAAATGCAGGAAAGCAGCCGTTTTTCTGCAAAGCGGGCGGATTGTCCATTGACAAGGCTCAAGAGGGTGTCGTATACTAACGGTGCCTTGCAAGAAACCCCGCATCCGCGGAATAAAAGAGGAGAGAGAATATGAAAAATAACAACAGCAGCATCAAGCCCGTTGTCGCTGTCGGTATCGGCGCGGCATTGTTCTTTGTTCTGGGACGTTTTGTGGCCATTCCCAGCCCGGTGCCCAACACCAACATCAGCCTGCAGTACGCCGTTCTGGCCCTGCTGGCTGCCATGTACGGCCCCGTGGTCGGCGGCCTGATCGGCTTTATCGGCCACACCCTCATCGACCTGTCCTGGGGCGGCAGCCCCTGGTGGAGCTGGGTCATCGCCTCCGCCTTTGTGGGCGTTGTGGTGGGCCTGTTCTCCAAGAAGCTGAACCTGCAGGAAGGCGAGTTCAGCAAGAAGCAGGTGGCTTTCTTTGCGCTGGCCAATATCGTGGCCCATCTGCTGGCCTGGATCCTGGTGGCCCCCGTGCTGGATATTGCCATCTACGCCGAGCCCGTCAAGAAGGTGTTTGCACAGGGTGCATTTGCCGCCGTGTCCAACAGTATCACCGCTGTGGTGGTGGGCGGCCTGCTGGTGCTGGCTTACACCAGAACCATCGCCAAGAAGGGCTCTCTGGATCAGGAGTGATCCCCGCATGAAACCCGGCCTTTCCATCTGCGCCGTCCGGCCCGTTGGAAAGGCTTTTTTGATGAACAGCTGAGGTACCATACCCATGGCAGAACGTAAACCCATCATCTCATTCCGCAACTTTTCCTTCCAGTACCGCGCCCAGAAGCGCCCCACCCTGACCGATATCAATCTGGAGATCTACCCGGGTGAGCGGGTGCTCATTGCGGGCCCCTCCGGCAGCGGCAAGAGCACGCTGGCGGGGTGCATCAACGGGCTGAACCCGTTTTCCAACCCCGGCGAGTGCACCGGCACCCTGACCGTAGACGGTGTGGATGCGCCCCACAGCAGCCTCTTTGAGCTTTCGGCCCATGTGGGCACGGTGCTGCAGGACCCGGATGGCCAGTTCATCGGGCTGACCGTGGGCGAGGACATTGCCTTTGCACTGGAAAACAGCTGCACCCCGCAGGATGAGATGCATGCCATCACCCGCCATGCCGCTGAGCTGGTGGGCATCGAGAACCATCTCGGCTATGCACCGCACGAGCTTTCGGGCGGGCAGAAGCAGCGGGTGAGCCTGGCAGGCGTGATGGTGGATCAGGTCAAGATCCTGCTCTTCGATGAGCCGCTGGCCAACCTCGACCCCGCCACCGGCAAGCAGGCCATTGAGCTGATCGACGAGATCCAGAAAAAGACGGATACCACGGTGCTCATCATCGAGCACCGGCTGGAGGATGTGCTCTGGCGGAACGTGGACCGCATCGTGCTGGTGAACGGCGGCACCATTCTGGCAGACCTGCGCCCGGACGAGCTGCTCTCGGGCAGCCTGCTGGCGGAAAACGGCATCCGGGAGCCGCTGTATGTCACGGCTCTGCGCTATGCCGGGGTGGATATCACTCCGGACAAGCACCCCGCCCATGTGGACAGCCTTGTGCTGGACGATACCGACACCCAAAAGCTCCGGGACTGGTTCACGGCCCGGCCCCGGCCCGCCGCGCAGCCGGAACGGGAGCCGCTGCTGGAGGTAAAGGGCCTGAGCTTTGGTTATCAGAAGGGCCAGCGGACCCTGCGGGATGTCAGCTTCTCGATCGGCAAGGGGGAGATGGTGAGCATCGTGGGCCGGAACGGCGCAGGCAAATCCACCCTCTCCAAGCTCATCTGCGGCTTCGAGACCCCGGATGCGGGCGAGATCTCCCTGAACGGCAAGCCGCTGGCTGAGGAGAACATCCGCCGCCGCGCCCAGCACATCGGCTATGTGATGCAGAACCCCAACCAGATGATCTCCAAGACCATGATCTACGAGGAGGTGGCTCTGGGTCTGCAGCGCTCCGGCCTGACCGAGGAACAGATCCGGGAAAAGGTGGAAGCGACCCTCAGGGTCTGCGGCCTGTATCCTTTCCGGAACTGGCCCATCTCGGCACTGAGCTTCGGCCAGAAAAAGCGGGTGACCATTGCCAGCGTGCTGGTGCTCGACCCGGAGCTCATCCTTCTGGATGAGCCCACCGCCGGGCAGGATTTCCGGCACTATACCGATATCATGGAGTTCCTGCGGGGCCTGAACGCCCGGGGTGTGACGGTGGTGATGATCACCCATGACATGCACCTGATGCTGGAATACACCCGCCGCGCACTGGTGTTCTGCGACGGACGGCTCATTGCCGACCGCACCGCGGCCGCCGTTCTGTGTGACCCTGCGCTGGTGGAACAGGCGGCCCTGAAGGAGACCAGCCTGTACACGCTGGCCAACCGCTGCGGCATTGCGCCCGCACAGGAATTTGTAGAGAGATTTATTGAGCAGGACCGGGAGGTGAGAGAGGGTGGCCGCTAAGACTGTTTTGAATTATCTCCCCCGGGAGAGCGTCGTCCACAAGATGACCGGAACCACCAAGCTGGCGTTCTTCCTGCTGTTTACCTTTGCCAGCATGATCACCTACAACACCTGGGTGCTGCTAGGCCTGTTGGTGGTCAGCCTGCTGGCCTTCAGGCTGAGCCGGATCAGGTTCCGGGAAGTCCGGTTTATGATGACCTTCATGCTGGTGTTCCTGCTGCTGAACAACCTGTTCATCTTCCTGTTCGATCCCAATCAGGGGACCACCCTGTACGGCACCCGCACGGTGCTCTGCCACCTGTTCTGGCGGTATGACCTGACAGCGGAACAGCTGTTCTACATGGTCAACATCAGCCTGAAATATTTTGTGGCCCTGCCGGTGGCCATCCTCTTCATCTCTGCCACCGACCCCAGCGAGTTTGCTGCCAGCCTGAACAGCATCGGCATCTCGTATAAGGTCGGCTATTCGGTGGCCATTGCCCTGCGCTACATCCCCGATATCCAGCGCGACTACCACAGCATCAGCCAGGCCCAGCAGGCCCGCGGCGTGGAGCTGGGCAAAAAGGAGCCCTTCTTCAAGCGGATGAAGAACTCTGTCAATATCCTGCTGCCGCTCATCCTGACCAGTCTGAACCGCATCGACACCATCTCCAACGCGATGGAGCTGCGCGGCTTCGGCAAGAACAGCAAGCGCACCTGGTATACCCAGCGCCCCTTTGCCCGGCGGGACTTCATTGCCCTGGGCGTGGGCGCGGTTCTGCTGCTCATCAGCCTGACCGTGACCATCCGCTTTGGAAGGTTCTATAACCCATTCCTCTGAACAAAAAGGCATCCCCGCACGGCCTGTCGAAACAGGAAGTGCGGGGATGTTTTACTTTTACAGACCGTTGGATCAATGATGCCGCAAGAAAGAGGGGGCTGTGTCACGCCGCGTCCACGAACTCCTCCGGGTCTTCCACGGCATCGGTGATGGTCTCCTCCGCGTCATCGGAGAAGTCGGCAGGCTGCTCCGGGTGGAGCAGAGCGTTGAGCAGGTCACGGAAGTCGATCAGGCTGTCGTCCACCTGCTGATTCCGGGCCAGCAGGTCCTGCACCATGTCGGGCTTGTCGGTGATGAGGTCATCCACGCCCAGCTCCAGCATGTGGGTAGCGACCTTTTCGCGGTCGATGGTCCAGGCAGACACAGTCTTGCCCCGCAGATGGACGGCGTTGACCATGCCGGAGGTGATAAAGGTGGTCTCCACGCTGAAAAAGTCGGCATCAGGCAGGTCGTAGTAGTTGCCTACGCCCAGAGCCAGAATGTAGCCGGTGGGGTACTCAGGGGCCAGCGCCTTGACCTTGTGCAGGGTCTCGTAGCTCTGGGAGGTGATGACGCAGTTGGAGCTGTCGAAGCCGTATTCCCGCAGCAGGCGTACGGTCTCAGCCTCCAGAGCAGGGGTGGCGGCGCTGGGCTTGATCTCCACGTTCAGGCCGATGCGGCCCCGGCAGAGCTGCAGCACCTGTTCCAGGGTGGGGATCCGGGTGTCGGCAAAGCGGCTGCTGAACCAGCAGCCTGCGTCCAGCTGTGCCACCTCGGCATAGGTCAGATCATAGACTTTTGCGTTTTTGCCGGTGCAGCGTTTCAGGTTTGAATCGTGGGTCACCACGACCACGCCGTCGCTGGTCATCTGCACATCCAGCTCGATGCGGTCGCCGCCCTTGAGGATGGCCGACCGGAAGGCGGGAAGGGTGTTTTCGGGAGCCACGGTGCAGTCGCCCCGGTGGAAGGTGACCAGCGGGGTCACGCCGCCCACGGCGGTGAGCAGGGCATCGTCCTGGGGCAGGGCATAGAGGTAGACTGCCATCAGCCCGGTGGCCAGCGTGACACCGGCCACCGCAGCGGTGAGCAGGGGCCAGCCGCCAAAGCGGTGCGGTTTGCCCTCCGGCAGCGCTTCCGGCGGGCAGTCACAGCAGCAATCGTAGAGGAATGCGATGATGGTGCACTGGGCCGTGGTGACCTTGCAGTCCAGCAAAAAGCCGAAGAAGGGGATCTCCAACAGATACAGCGCACGGGCGAGCAGCAGCATGGCGCGGGTGCTCCGTAGGCCGATCAGCGCCGCCACACTGTAAACCAGCAGGGAAGCTCCGAAAAAGACCAGAACAGACCGGATCAGCGCACTGAGGTTCCACCGCAGCAGCACACCGGCCAGCCGGGGCAGCTGTGTTTTGACATGGGCTGCGCTCTCCTGAACGGCTTCCCACAGGCTTTTGCGTTCCAGCGTAAAGAAGGGGAGCACCAGAACCCAGAACAGGGTGAACAGGAACGCCGCACCCAGAATGAGAAGAAAAAGCACCAGATAGAGCGGCTTTGCCCGGACAAGCCCAAGGATGTACTCCGGCACAGCCAGCTGAGAGATATAGTTGTAAGTCACGAATACATCTGTAAAGGGGATGAGCAGGGCGCAGTAAAGCAGGATGGGCCAGTTCTTGGGGAGCAGGACGTGGCGGATATCCCCCAGCGACCGGACGAACAGGGAAACAGGACGCAGTGTTTCACCCCGGCGGGCCAGCGCAAACCCATGCAGGAGGATGGAAAAGCCGTACAGGTTCCAGAACGCCGCCAGAAGGACGATGAGCACGATCCCGCCTAAAATGGTCGGTGAAGTAAAGATCTGATGCGCGTTGTTGTTGGTCAGGTAGTTCACCGGCGAACAGCGCAGTGTCAGCGACCAGATGCCATTCATGGCGGGCAGAAACAAAAGATAGGTCAGGGCTTTGTACACCAGCACGGCTGTCAGAACGGCAGCGGAGGCCCGGTGCAGCAGGGTCAGGGCATGGTTCCGGGTGTCCTTGTAGGCCCGGTGTGCCCGTGTGAGGGAGCGGAAGAGATGCTTCAATTTGGATTCCACCTCGGTACTGGGATATGGTTCTGTCATTTTACAGTAGTATATCACAAAGCCGGGAAAAATGGAAACGACACGGATCGACAGTTTGTTCCAGAGGGCACAGGCGCTTTTCAGCGGAGCAAAAGCGTGTTACAATAGGGGCAGAGTAAAACAGACAGGGGAGGAACACCCAATGCAGATCATGGATCAATTCGGTGCAGCGCCGGGGGCAGAGAGCGTCCGGATGCCCGATGGCACCGAGCGGACACTGGCGGCAGAGCACGCCGCGGCCATTCTGGTCAACGAACAGCCAGCCTTCCGGGTGGTCTGCACGCCGGAGCTGCTGCCGCAGCTGGCGCTGGGCCGCCTGCTGACCGAGGGCTGGATCAACTCTGCTGACGAGGTGGAGCGGGTGGCCGTCTGCGCACAGGGCCTCAAGATAAGCGTTCAGCTGCGCCACCCGCTGGCGGCAGCGGAACAGGCCGGGCAGGAGGTGCCCAGCTGCTGCACCGATAACCTGACGCTGGCCAGCCCGGTGCGGCTGCCGCCGCTGGCCCCGGTGTCCCAGCGGGAGATCCCCGCCGCATGGGTGGATGCGCTGGCCGATGCCATGGGGCAGGGCCTGCCGCTCTACCGTGCCACCCATGCCGTGCACAGCTGCCTGCTGCTGCGCGAGGGCAGGATCTTGTACCGGTGCGAGGATCTGGGCCGCCACAACGCGCTGGATAAGGCCGTGGGCTGCGCCCTGACAGAGGGTGTGCCGCTGGCGGAGTGTGTGCTCTTTACCAGCGGCCGGGTGCCGGTGGATATGGTGCGCAAAACCATCCGGGCCGGTGTGCCCGCGCTGGTGAGCAAGAGTATGCCCACGGTACAGTCGCTGGAGCTGGCAGAGGAATATGGATTGAAACTGTTCATCCGGCAAAAGAAATGATTTCACCGAGAGGCAAGAACTTTTGAGAGAAATTGTAGGGCTTTGTTTGTGCGTATACGTTGACTAACCGGTGGAAAAGATGTTATTCTTATAACGAAGAAACCGTTCCGCACTGTTGCAGCAGGTGGAACGGCTGTTTTCGTGCCCGGGAGTTCCGGGCACAGCTGAATCAAACAGGCAGGTGATACAATTGAAGCAGGCAAATCATGCGCCGCAGTCCTTGTGGCGCAGGCGGCTGCCCGGCTATGCGGCCATGGGTGCGGCAACGCTTGCCATGGCGCTTGGCCTTGGCGGGCTGATGCACAGCCGCACCACGGTGGCCGGAACGGCCCTGCCGCTGGCAGATGCCGATGCTGCCACCTATGGTGTGAGCGCGGTGTACCAGCTGGATGACACCACGTATTATGTGGTGGGCAGCAAGCAGGGCTTCCAGAGCGAGGTGCAGGCCGGTGTGACGCTGGACCGCGACGGCAATGTGCTGGATGTGAAGATCCTGGCACAGGCCGAGACCGACAGCCTGGGTGCCCAGTGTGAGAACCCGGAGTTCACGGCCCAGTACCAGGGCGCAGCTCCCTTCACGCTGGCAGGCAAGCGCTACACTGTGACCGACCCGGCCACCGGCACGGCCTTTGCCGCCGCAGGCAGCGCCGAGACCGATGCTGCTCCCGCTGAGGACTTCGACCCCGCCGCATGGCGTGCGGGTGATACCTCCCCGGAGGCCGAGGCTACCCGGAAGATGTATGAAGCCGGGCTGACCCTCTCGGCACTGAACGGCCAGCCGATGGACGACGCGCTCATCCCCCCGATGGACAACAGTGCTGAGGCTGTGGCACGGCGCAAGCTGTACGCGGCGTGCCTGAGCAAGAGCGCGCAGGACGGCGAGGAACAGGCAGTGCCTTATGCAGACTGGTCCGCTGAAAAGCAGGCCGAGTACAAGCTGCAGGCCGCTGATCTGACCACCCAGGGCAGTGCGGCCGACACGGTCAGCGCTGACATGACCCAGGTGGATGCGCTTTCCGGTGCAACCATTACGTCCACGGCGGTCACGGACATCGTCAACAATTCTTATTTCTATGTAACCGAGGTGCTCTGCGCAGAGTGACCTCACGGAGGAATGGAAACCTATGGCAAAAACTGATTTTCTGACGGCTGACATGACCCGCCGTCAATTTATGAAGATCTCGGGCAAGAGCCTTGCAGGACTCACCCTTTCCGCATCTATGCTGTCCCTCTTCGGCTGCTCTCAGAAGCAGGTGGACGCCGGTGCTGTGGCGACCTGGGCACTGCCCCAGGGTCTGCTGGTGGTCAATGCTGACCTGTGCACCGGCTGCCAGCGGTGCGAGATCAACTGCACCCTGACCAACGACGGCGTGTGCTCTTCCTACATCAGCCGCGTCAAGATCCAGCGCCGCCTGAATCTGGACGGCGACGGCAACGGTCTGCTGTCCGGCACCGACAACTGCTTTGTCTACTTCCCGGATACCTGCCGCCAGTGTGAGGATCCCGCCTGCGGCAACGCATGCCCCCAGAAGGCCATTATCACCAATGAGCAGGGCATCCGCGTGGTCGATACCGACAAGTGCATCGGCTGCGGTGCCTGCGTGGAGGCCTGCCCCTGGCACATGCCCACCGTCAACCCCGAGACCGGCAAGTCCTCCAAGTGCATCGCCTGCGGTGCCTGCGTGGCGGGCTGCCCGTCCGGCGCTCTGTCCATTGTGGACTGGGATGCCGTTACCAGCGCAGCACAGGCTGCTTACAAGGACCTGTAAGGAGGAACAACAATGGCTGAAACCTATGGCTGGGCAGGCAAGATCCTGCGCGTCAACCTGACCACCGGTGAGATCACCACCCAGGACGACGCAAAATACCATAAATATATCGGCGGTATGGGCATGGCCTACCGCATCATGTACGAGGAAGCTCCCATGGAGCTGGACCCTTATGACGAGAAGGCACTGGTCATCTTTGGTGTCGGCCCCCTGACCGGTGCCGGCGTGCCCTGCTCCGGCCGTATGAACGTGACCTTCCGTTCTACCTGGTCCAAGGGCCACTCCATCATCGATGCACACATGGGCGGCCACATCGGCTCTATGCTGAAGTATGCCGGTTATGACGGCATCGTTGTCAGCGGCATCTCCGAAAAGCCCGTTTACCTGCGCATCGAGGACGGCGAAGTCTCTCTGGAGGACGCAAGCGAGATCTGGGGCAAGGGTACCTTTGCTGCCAACAAGTGGATGGTGGAGCAGAACGGCCGTGAGTTCGAGACTGCTTCCATCGGCCCTGCCGGTGAGAACCTGGTGGATTACTCCACCCTGAACACCAGCTTCGGCAACTCCGGCGGTGCCGGTCTGGGCGCTGCCATGGGCAACAAGAAGCTGAAGGGCCTGGCCATCCGCGGCACCGGCAGCGTCAAGGTGGCTGACCCCAAGAAGGTGCTGGAGCTCTCCAACTACATGATGGGCAACCTGATCGGCGGCAACAACAACCACAACGTGCCTGCACAGCCCCAGAGCTGGGCAGAGTACAGCGCCACCTCCGGCAAGAACCGCTGGTCCGGCGCTCCCGGCCGTATGTGGAAGAAGGCTCCCGGCGGCCCCGTGGATACCGGCGAGCAGCCCTACAACGATATCAACAAGGTGGCTCTGCGCTGCTTCAAGGGTTACTTCGACTTCGGCGCTCCGGCTGCGGAGTACACCGTGAAGAACGGCGGCTGCTCCTCCTGCCCCATCCGCTGCTACACTGAGTACGATGTGGATCCGCTGGCCGATTACGACCTGCCCACCCACAACTCCAACACCTGTATGCCCGTGCTGTACGGCACCCGCGTCTATCCGGACGGCGTGCACGATTTCAAGTACGAGGGCGACGGCACCATGGTCATCAACCTGGCATGGTCTCATGCTGTGGATGATATGGGCCTGTGGGACAACTACGGCAACCTGAACCGCGACCTGCTGTGGATCCTGCGGATGCCCCGCGAAGAGGCCACCAAGTACATCAGCGAGGCTGAGTACGACTCCCTGCCCTGGGAGTGGGAGAAGGCCGGCGATCCCCGCTGGGAGGTTGAGCTGATCCGCCGCATGGCTTACGGTGAGGGCGACCTGTCCGTGATCGCCAAGGGCACCCTGGCCATGATGGAGAAGTTCGGCCTGCCCAAGAGCTGGCTGGACCGCGACGATGGTGCCACCAACTCCAACCTGATCTACAACGGCTTCCCCAACCACCACGGCCCTGCTGAGGCATGGCAGGTGGGCATGCTGTACAACCTCGTCTACAACCGCGACTGCATGATCCACGAGATCGTCTGCGAGACCGGCTCCGGTGCTCCCTATGAGGTGACCAAGAAGGTCATGGAAGACTTCTTCGGCGAGGGCTGCTACGATAAGGCCAAGGCCTACACTCCCATCAACGAGAACAAGGCAAAGCTGGCTGCATACTGCGTCAACGACAAGAACTTCCACGACTCCGCCACCCTGTGCAACTGGATGTGGCCCATGACCCAGTCTCCCTCCAAGGAGCGCGAGTACCACGGCGACCTGGATCTGCAGGCAGACTTTATGACGGCTGTTACCGGCGAGACCTATACCCAGGCCGATCTGCAGGAGGACGGTGCCCGCATTACCCAGATGCTGCGCGCGATGACCGCCATCAGCTTCCAGCAGAACTGCGGCAGCGCAAACCTGCGTCAGGAGCACGATGCCATCTGCGATTGGGTGTTCGATAAGGACCCCGACTTCAAGGCATTTGAGGAAGGCACCACCAAGCTGGACCGTGCCGACATGGAAAAGGCAAAGGATCTGTTCTACGACATCTTCGGCTGGGACCGCACCACCGGTGTGCCCACCCGCGAGACGCTGGAGAAGTATGATCTGGCTGACATGGCTGATGATCTGGAAAAGCGCGGCATCTACGCCCAGAACACCGCAGCAGCTGAATAAATCCCATAGAAAGAGGAACGATCGTCATGTTGTTTGGCAGACGTAAACCCGGCTACACCACCACTGTGGACAGCAGCGTGGACCCGGAGCAGGCCGTTCTGGACCTGCAGAAGGCAGAGCTGGCCGCCAAGAAAAAGCCCAAGGCAGAGGTGTTCGACATCAATGCCGCCAGCGAGACGGCCCGCCGCTTGAAGGAAACGGGCAGCAGCTTTGACGGCAGCGCCGCTAAGACCGGCGAGGATGTGATCGCCGCCGTGGAGCGGGAGACCGCAGAGCTTGCAGCAATGCAGGCTGCCGGGGCCGCACCCGAAGCCGCCGAAACTGTGCAGGACGAGGCCGCAAAGCCTCAGCTGCTGGATTTTCTGGCCGGCGAGCCAGAGGCTGAAAACGATCCCTTTGCGGATCAGCCCACCAAGACCGCGCCGGAGCTGCCGGAGCTGACCCCCGCGCAGGAGCTGGCCGGTTACATCCGTTCCCGCAGTGCCGCCGCGCTTATCACGCCCCACGCACTGCTGGTCAGTGAGGTGGAGAACGCCGATGAGCTGCTGGCTCAGATGCCGCAGGATCCCCAGTGTGAGGATATCGTTGTCCGTGCAGGCGCAAAGGATACCTACTATTACTCCAACGCCAACATGAGCGATAACTACGCCATGATCGCCCAGCTCATTGAGGACAAAGACCTCTGTGTCATGTTTGCTGAGATGGTGCGCTTCAATGCACGGGTCTACCCCAGTGCCACCCCGCTGAAGTACTTCCAGCGCTCCCCCTACGGCCTTGCGCCGGAGGAGATCGAGCAGACCTGGAAGACCATGCAGGGCAGGCCGGAGTTTGCCGACATCGAAGAGCTGACCAACAATCAGAACGAGCGGTTCCTCTTCTCCACCCAGCATCTCACCCGCCGCTATGCAAAAGCCATCAGCGACGTGGATGATTTCTGCGACTAAAAGATCATACACAATTGAATAGGGTACAAGAGCTTCTTTGAGCAAGGCTGTCTAAACCCCGCAGGGGGCAGGACACCGCGCCGCAATGCTAAGGGCCAACGCCGGCATTCAAGGGTGGCAGGGGAAACCCGGCCGCCTTCCCGCAGAAGAAACGCTGCAATTTGAAAAAAAGAACTCCTCCCATCCACCGTTCCGGAGCGTTGCCTCCTTCCCGTTGCTGCAACAGCGGAAAAGGAAGCGGCTCCCTCGGCGTGGCGGCCTGCAGGCTGCCGCTCCGGGCCATGTTCGGTTTTTTGCGGGGGCGTTTTGATTTTCGGTCAGAACGTCTCCGCTTTTTTTCACCTGCCGATCGAAAAGAGATCTCCCCGGGAGTTTGTCCGGGCCATAGCGGGCAAACTGTGCCCCGGGGAGCGATGGAGGATTTTTGCAATGAAACAGCCTTTTTGCACGCCAGCCCAGGCCCTGCGCCGGGTGCTGGATGCTGCTGCGGCTCTCCCGGTGCCTGCCACGGAGCGGGTGCCGCTGGATGATGCCTGTGGGCGGATCGCAGCCCGGGATCTGTGTGCCCGGATGGATCAGCCCCCTTTTGACCGGAGCCCTCTGGATGGCTATGCCCTTCACAGTGCCGACACGGCCGGGGCGGGGGAAAAGACCCCTGTCACCCTGCCGGTGGTGATGAAGCTCTACGCCGGGGATGCCCCCGCCGCTGTCCTGCCTGCCGGGTGTGCCGCCCGCATTATGACCGGTGCACCCCTGCCCCCGGGCGCGGACTGCGTTCTGATGCAGGAGCTGACCGACAGCGGGGAGGAGCAGGTGCGCATTTACGCCCAGCTCCAGCCCAACGCCAATGTGGTGTTCCGGGGTGAGGACATCGCCGCCGGTGCCCCCATTGCCGCTGCCGGAACTGTGCTGACCCCGGCGCACATCGGTGTGCTGGCCGGGCAGGGCATCCCGGATGCCGAGGTCTTCCGCCCCCTGACCGTGGGCGTGCTTGCTACCGGCAGTGAACTGCTGGAAGCGGGTGAGGCCTGGGCTCCCGGCAAGATCTACGATGCCAACGGGATCCAGAATGCCGCCCGCCTGCGGCAGCTGGGCTTTGCCGTGGAGCGCACCCACTGCTCGGATGACCCGGAGGAGATCGTCGCCCGGATGCAGGATCTGCTCACCCGGTGTGATGCGGTGATCACCAGCGGCGGTGTTTCGGTGGGGCAGAAGGATTACCTGCCCACAGTGCTGGAAATGCTGCACGCGGAGCCTGTTTTTGCCGGGGTGGCCCAGAAGCCCGGCAGCCCCATGATCGCTGCACAGGTGGGAGAAAAGCTGGTGTTCTGCCTGTCCGGCAATCCCTTTGCCGCGGCGGCCACGCTGGAGCAGTATGCCGTTCCGGCCCTGCTGCGGGCTGCAGGGCGGCGGGAAGAGGACTGTATCCCGGTGCACACCCGGGGCAGGCTGACCACCGGCTTTTCCAAGCCCAGCAAGGGAACCCGCTTCTTGCGGGCCAGAGCGCTGGGCGGCCTGGTGGAGATCCCCGGCGAGGGCAACGCGGAGGCGCATTCCTCGGGCAGTCTGTCGGCCATGATGGGCTGCAACTGCCTGGTGGAGCTGCCTGCGGGCAGCGGCCCGGTGGCTCCGGGCGAAGAAGTGGAGGTACTGAACTTTGTACAGTGAAAAGAAACAGGCGCTTGCTGCCGAGCTGAGCCTGAAGCGCCCGGCTGTGCTGGCCGTGAGCGGTGCGCACAACAGCGGCAAAACGACTTTGTTGGAAAAACTCATCCCCCTGCTGCGGGCACGGGGCCTGAAGGTGGGGGTCATCAAGCATGACGGCCACGATTTTACCCCCGACGTGCCGGGCACCGACAGCTTCCGCCTGCGGGAGGCCGGGGCCGAGGGCGTGGCGGTCTTTTCAGGCAGCCGTTACCTGCTGACGGAGGAACTCCGCCTGAACGAGCAGGATCTGCTGGCCCTGTTTGAGCGCCACGGCTATGATCTGGTGCTGATGGAGGGCTTCAAGGAGAGCGGCTGGCCCAAGATCGAGGTGGTGCGCAAGGCTGTCTCGGAGGAGCCTGTCTCCTTTGAGCCGCTGGCCATCGTGGGGGATGTTCCGGGCGCGGATTTTGCACTGGACGAGCCCGCAGCGCTGGCCGACTGGATCGCTGCACAGATGCCTGCATTGTAACAGGGGGAGGAAGAAACCATGAAACTGATCCGTACCGAAGACGCGGCAGGGCAGGTGCTCTGCCACGATATTACCCAGATCATCCCGGGCGAGTTCAAGGGGGCCCGCTTCAAAAAGGGCCACATCATTCAGCCCGAGGATATTCCGGTGCTGCTGAGCATCGGCAAGGAAAACCTCTATGTCTGGGAGAAAAAGCCCGGCATCCTCCACGAGGACGAAGCTGCCGCCCTGCTTTACAAGGCCGCTGCCGGTCAGAATATCCACGGCACCGAGCCCCGGGAGGGCAAGATCGAACTGATCGCCGACTGCGACGGTCTGCTCAAGATCGACCGCAGGGCCCTGCTGGCAGTGAACAGCACCCCCCAGATGATGATCGCCACGATCCACGGCGATCTGCCTGTGAAAAAGGGAGCCAAGCTGGCTGGTACCCGCATCATCCCGCTGGTCATTGAGCAGGAGAAGATGGAGGCCATGCAGGCTGCTGCCGGGCCGAAGCCCATCCTGAACGTGCTGCCCTTCCACCAGAAGAAGTTTGCCGTTATCACCACCGGCAGCGAGGTGTTCAAGGGCCGTATTGAGGACAAGTTTACTCCCATCCTCGAGCAAAAGCTGGCGGTGTATGGCTGTGAGATGGCCTTCCACAAGGTCTGCGACGATGACCCGGCGGGCATCACGGCCGCCATTCTGGAAGCAAAGGCCGCAGGCTGTGAGCTGATCTTTACCACCGGCGGCATGAGCGTGGACCCGGACGACCGCACCCCGCTGGCCATCAGGAACACCGGAGCCGAGATCGTTACCTACGGTGCGCCGGTGCTGCCCGGTGCCATGTTCCTGGTCAGTTATCTGGACGGTGTGCCGGTCTGCGGTCTGCCCGGCTGTGTGATGTACGCCAAGCGCACCATTTTTGACCTGCTGCTGCCCCGCCTGCTGGCCGATGACCCCATCACCGCCGAGGATATCGCCCGTCTGGGCGAGGGCGGCCTCTGCCTGGGCTGCGCCGAGTGCCACTGGCCCAACTGCGGCTTCGGACACTGCTGAACCCCTCTCAGTCAAAGCCTTTCGGCTTTGCCAGCTCCCCCGAAGGGGGAGCTTAACTAAGGTGAAAAAATATGAGTGAAAATAATCTGACACATTTTGATGCCGCCGGAAACGCCGTGATGGTGGACGTGAGCGAAAAGCCCGTCACGGCCCGGGAGGCCACGGCCCACGGCATCATTACCATGAATGCGGATGCCTTTGCCGCTGTGGAAAGCGGTACCGTGAAAAAAGGCGATGTGCTGGGCGTGGCCCGGGTGGCCGGCATCATGGCCACCAAGCGCACCAGCGAGCTGATCCCTCTGTGCCACCCGCTGCCGCTGACCAAGGCGCAGATCGAGTTTGACCTGCTGCCCGAGCGCCGGGCTGTGGAAGCGCGCTGCACGGTCAAGACCAGCGGCGTGACCGGCGTGGAGATGGAGGCCCTGACCGGCGTTTCCACCGCCCTGCTCACCATCTATGACATGTGCAAGGCCGTGGATAAGGGTATGGAGCTGGGCGAGATCCATCTGGTGGAAAAGACCGGCGGCAAGAGCGGACATTATATCCGGGCGGAGGGCGGCTATGTTTGATTCCAAGGGCCGCAATATCCATTATCTCCGCCTTTCCGTGACCGACCTGTGCAACCTGCGCTGCCGCTACTGTATGCCGGACGGTGTGGACAAGCTGGAACGGGAGGATATCCTGACCTACGAAGAATTCCTGCGCCTTGCCGCCCTGTTTGCCCAGTGCGGGGTGGATACCGTGCGGGTCACCGGCGGCGAACCGCTGGTGCGCAAGGGCGTGGAGCAGCTGGTCAAGGGGTTGAAAGCCATCCCCGGCATCCGGAAGGTCACCATGACCACCAATGCCGTCCTGTTGGAACAGCAGCTGCCCGCTCTGCTGGAGGCCGGGCTGGACAGCGTGAACATCAGTCTGGATACGCTGGACCCCGCTCTGTTTGCAAAGATCACGGCCCGGGATGAATTTGCCGCCGTGCAGGCGGGCATCCATGCCGCGCTGGAAAGCGGCATTCCGGTCAAGCTGAACTGCGTGCCCCAGGTGGGCGTGAACGAGGGCGAGCTGGAAGCGCTGGCCGCTCTGGCACAGGACAAGCCCCTGCAGGTGCGGTTCATCGAGATGATGCCCATCGGCTACGGGGCGGCCATGCCCTGTATCTCCGGCCCGGAGCTGCTGGCCCGCTTCCGCAGGCGCTGGCCGGAGCTGGCCCCGCTGCCCGGGGCCGCGTGTGCCGCGCTGGGCGACGGCCCGGCGGTCTATTACACCGTGCCGGGCTGGAAAGGGGATATCGGCTTCATTGCCGCTGTCCACGGCAAGTTCTGCGCCTCCTGCAACCGGGTGCGGCTGACCAGTCAGGGCTTTCTGCGCCCCTGCCTTGCCAGTGAGGCCGGATGTGACCTGAAAGCCCTGCTGCGCAGTGGCGCGTCTGACGAAGAGCTGCTGACTGCCATCCGTACCACCATCTGGGAAAAGCCCCAGGAACATCATTTTGAATTGAAACAGTACATCCCCGCGACCCGGGGTATGTACCGAATTGGAGGATAAATCTATGGGAAAACTTCTGGCGATCTGCACCAGCCCCCAGCGGGGCACGGTCAAGACCGAAGTGGAAGGTGCACGCCTGACCCCGGAATGGGGCATTGAGACCGATGCCCACGGCGGGAACTGGCACCGTCAGGTCAGCCTGCTGAGTGCCGAAAAGATCGAGAACTTCCGCAAGAAGATCTGGGTGGACTATGGTGCCTTTGGCGAGAATCTGGTGGTGGAGGGCTACGATTTCCGCAATCTGCCCGTGACAAGCCGCTTCGCCATCGGGGACGTGGTGCTGGAAATGACCCAGATCGGCAAAGAGTGCCACAACGACTGCGTCATCAAGCAGAAGACCGGCGAGTGCATCATGCCCCGGGAGGGTGTGTTTGCCCGGGTGCTGCAGGGCGGCGAGATCCACGTGGGGGACGAGGTGACCCTGCTGCCCCCGCCGGAAAACCCGCCCCTGCGCGCTGCTGTCATCACCCTTTCCGACAAGGGCAGCCGGGGCGAGCGGGAGGACAAGAGCGGCCCCCTGATCGTGGAGATGCTCACCGCTGCAGGCTATCAGGTGGAGGAGACCATGATCCTGCCCGATGAGGCAAAGGCCCTGAAAGCACAGCTCATCCGACTGGCCGATGGCCGTCAGGTCAACCTGATCCTGACCACCGGCGGCACCGGCTTTGCCCCCCGGGATATCACCCCGGAAGCCACCTATGCCGTAGCGGACCGCAACGCCCCCGGCATTGCTGAGGCCATGCGTTACCACAGCCTGAGCATCACCCCGCGCGGGATGCTCAGCCGTGCCGCCAGCGTGCTGCGGGGCAAGACCCTCATCGTCAACCTGCCCGGCAGCCCCAAGGCCGTGAAGGAGAATCTGGAGTACATCCTGCCCAGCCTGGAGCACGGGGTACGCATTGCCGCCGGGCTGGACGGCGAGTGCGCCCGCAAATAAGTCTGTTTCACCGCCGCGGCATTGCTTTTGGTGCCGGGCGTAAAAATAAAAGTACAACAAAAGCATACCCACTGTAAGGAGCAAGACTATGAAAACTATGATCTCCCGCCGCAGCTTCCTGTGCGCTGCCGGCATCGCATCCGCATCTGCTGTTCTGACCGCCTGCGGCGGCTCCTCCAGCAGCACTGCATCTTCCACCGCATCCTCCGCTGCCGCCTCCTCTGAGACTGCCTCCGGCGAGAGCGTGGAGCTGATCGTTTTTGCTGCCGCCTCCCTGACCGAGACCCTGAACGCCATTGCCGAGACCTACTCTGCAGAGAACCCCGGCGTGACCTTCAGCTTCAACTTTGACTCTTCCGGAACCCTCAAGACCCAGATCCAGGAGGGTGCGGACTGCGACCTGTTCATCTCCGCCGGTCAGAAGCAGATGAACCAGCTGGACAGCACCGCTTCCGCTGAGGTGAACACCGAGGGCCTGGACTTTGTGGATGCCGAAAGCCGTGTGGATCTGCTGGAGAACAAGGTCGTGCTCTGTGTACCCGAGGGCAGCGACAAGGGGATTGACAGCTTCGACAGCCTGGCTGAGCACCTGAAGGCAGAGGATATCCTGTTCTGCATGGGCAACAGTGATGTGCCTGTGGGTCAGTACACCCAGAAGATCCTGGCCTACTATGATCTGGATGAGGCAGCTCTGGCTGCTGCCGGTGTCATCACCTACGGTTCCAACGTCAAGGAAGTCACCACCCAGGTCAGCGAGGCCAGCGTGGATGCCGGTGTCGTTTACTGCACCGATGCGTACAGCGCCGGTCTGACCCCCGTGGACGAGGCCACCAAGGAAATGTGCGGCCAGGTCATCTACCCCGCCGCTGTGATGAAGAACGCCCTCCATGCCGAGGCTGCCAAGGAGTTCCTGGCTTACCTGCGCACCGACAAGGCTGCGACCGTGTTCGAGAGCGTCGGCTTCACCGCACTGTAAGCATCCGCTGGGGAGATGGTATGGACTGGTATCCCTTATGGAACAGCCTGCGCATTGCGCTGATCAGCTGCGCGGCGGTGTTCTTTTTAGGCATCTTTGCGGCCTACTACATTGCAAAGCTCCCGCGCGTGCTCAAGGGCGTGCTGGATGTGGTGCTCACCCTGCCCATGGTGCTGCCGCCCACAGTCGTGGGATATTTCCTGCTGCTGCTGTTCGGCGCAAAAAGGCCGCTGGGCATCTTTTTCATGGAACATTTCGGTGTGAAGCTGGTGATGAACTGGTACAGCGCCATCTTTGCTTCCATCGTGGTGGCGTTTCCGCTGATGTACCGTACGGCCCGCGGTGCCTTTGAGAGTTTTGACGAAACGCTGGCCTGGTCGGCACAGACGCTGGGACTTTCCAACACCTGGATCTTCTGGCGGGTGCGGATGCCCTGCTGCCGTCAGGGCATTCTGGCCGGTGCGGTGCTGGCCTTTGCCCGTGCGCTGGGCGAATATGGTGCCACCAGCATGATCGCAGGCTACACGCCGGGCAAGACGGCCACCATTGCAACCACGGTCTACCAGCTCTGGCGCACCAACGATGAAGCCGGGGCCATGCAGTGGGTGCTGGTGGATATCGTTATTTCGGCGGTGGTGCTGCTGGCAGTGAACCTGCTGGAACGCAGGCAGAAGCAGGGAGGAAAGCACACATGAGCCTGGAAGTAAATGTGACCAAGCGGTTTGATGGCTTTACCCTCCACGCTGCGTTCACGGCGGGGGATACTGCCACCGCCCTTCTGGGTGCGTCCGGCTGCGGCAAAAGCATGACCCTGCGCTGCATTGCAGGCATCGTCCGGCCGGACGAGGGACGCATCGTGCTGGATGGCCGGGTGCTGTTCGACAGCGCTCAGGGCATCGACCTGCCGCCCCAGCAGCGCAATGTGGGTCTGCTGTTCCAGAACTACGCCCTGTTCCCCAACATGACCGTGGAGCAGAATATCCTCTGTGCCCTGAAAAAGGAAAAGGACCCTGCCGCCCGCAGGGCCGCCTGTGCCGAGGCATTGCGGGCCATGCGGCTGGAGGAACTGGCCAAGCGCCTGCCCGGCGCGCTTTCGGGCGGGCAGCAGCAGCGTGCCGCCCTGGCCCGCATCCTGTCGGCCAAACCCCGCATCCTGATGCTGGACGAGCCGTTCAGTGCGCTGGACAGCTACCTGCGCGAGGAGGTGGAGGGGGAAGTGGGCAGCCTGCTGGCCGGGTTTGCGGGCACGGCCCTGCTGGTGACTCACAACCGGGACGAGGCCTACCGCCTGTGCAGGGAGATGATCGTGATGGACAGCGGCGAGGTGCTCCGGGCAGGCACGACCAAGGAGGTCTTTGCCGACCCCCGCACCCGTGCCGCCGCCCGCCTGACCGGCTGCAAGAACATTCTGCCCTGCACCCGGGTGGGGGAGCATACCGTTCATCTGGCGGGCTGGGAACAGCCGCTGACCGTGGCTCTGCCGGTGCCCGAGGGCTGCCGTGCCGTGGGCATCCGCGCCCATGACTTTGCGCCCTGCGCTCCCGGCACCCCCAACAGCCTGCCGGTGCAGGCTGTCTCCACCAGTGAGAATCCCTTTGACTGGAATATGATCTTCACCCTGCCCGACGGTGAGGCCCGCCTGTGGTGGAAGGTGTCCAAGGAGACGCTGGCGGCCCCGCCGCCAAAAGCACCCGCCTGCCTTGCTGCCGCCCCGGAAAATATCATGCCGCTGGTCTGAGGCAAAAAATCGTTTTCTCCCTGCTCCAGAAACAGAAATACGGAGCAGGGAGAAATTTTTTGAAAAAAGTACTTGACTTTATCAAGTAATGTGATTATACTAGACCTTGTCAAGTAAAGGAGATGCAAAGAGTGATCCAATCGACCATATCCTTCTACGTGATGGAGTTTTACAAGCAGTTCGCAGCCTACACCACCCAGCAGCTGCAGGAGTTTGGCCTGAGCTTTGGTATGATGTATTTTGTGATCTACGTGGGCAAACATCCCGGCTGCACCCCGGCTGAGATGACCAAAAACCTGCACCTGGACTGGGGCCACTGCCAGCGCAGCGTGATCAAGCTGGTGGAAGATGGCTTTATGACCCGGGAAAAGCAGGGCCGCAGTTATCATTTGGGGCTGACCCCGGCGGGTGAGAGAGCATTCCGGACCTGCCACCAGGTATTTTTCGATTGGGATGCACAAAATTTGAGCGGGCTGACCGAAGAGGAACAGCACCAGCTCCTGAGCCTGCTGCAAAAGGCAGCACGGACGAGGAAAGAGAGTGTGTAACATGTACGACACCATCCTGAGCCCCATTGATTACGGTGGATTGCAGCTGAAGAACCGCATCATCTTTGCCCCCACCACCTTCGGCCTTTCGGACGAGGAATATCTGGCAGAGATGGAGCGGCTGGCCAAGGGCGGCTGCGCCATGATCATCATCGGCGACGTGCCGGTGGCCAAGAGCCGGTTTGAGAAGTCCCTGTTTGACAAAAAGGGCTTTGCCTTCTATCAGCAGATCTGCGAGACTGCCCACAAATATGGCTGCAAGGTCTGCGCCCAGCTCCACCAGACCGATACCGACATGATGTCCATCATCAAGTGCATCCCGGGGATGCTGATGAAAAAGATCACCCCCGACCAGCTGCGGGAGCGGATGAACGATGCCGTGGGTCCCTACATCACCAAGATGTCCCAGAAAAAGATCCATCAGATCATCGCGGGCTTTGGCAAGGCCGCTGTGCTGGCAAAGCAGGCTGGCTTTGACATGGTGCAGGTGCACGGCGACCGGATGTGCGGCAGCTTCTCTTCCGCCATCTTCAACCACCGCACCGATGAATACGGCGGCAGTGCCGAGCGCCGCGCCCGCTTTGCCGTGGAGGCTGTCAAGGCAGTGCACGCCGCTGTGCCCGGCATGGCCATTGACTACAAGCTGGCTGTCCGGCAGGAGAACCCCCATTACGGCAACGCCGGTGTGGTGGAGGAGGAACTGGCCGTGTTCGTGCCCCTGCTGGTGCAGGCAGGCGTGACCAGCTTCCATGTGACACTGGCCAACCACTCTGCGCTGGAAAACACCATCCCGCCGGCCAACCACCCCGAGTTCAAGGAGACCGGCTGCTTCCTCAAGTTCTGCGATGAGGTGCGCCGGTATACCAGCGTGCCGCTCTGCGGTGTGGGCGGCCTGAACGACCCCGATTTTGTGGAGCAGCAGCTTGCCAGCGGCCGCATCCAGTGCGCGGCAATGTGCCGCCAGCTGCTGGCCGACCCCAACTGGGTCAACAAACTGCAGAGCGGCAATGCGGCAAAGATCCACCGCTGTGTCCGCTGCAACAAAAAGTGCCTGGGCGGCCTGATCGCCCATCAGGGCACCCGCTGTGTCTATGATGCCCTGAACGCAAAAGAACAGGGCAGCATCTGATATCAAAGAGAATAAAGGAGAATGACCATGAGCTACGCCATCGTTTTCAGCAGCAAGACCGGCAACACCCGCCTGCTGGCCGACACCCTTCGCGCAAGCTTGCCCCAGAATGAGTGCACCTACTTCGGAGCACCGGCTCCGGAAGCACTGGAGGCTGAGACCCTTTACATCGGCTTCTGGACGGACAAGGGCCATGCCGATGACACCCTCACCGCCTTTTTGCAGACCCTGAAGGGGAAGCGGGTCTTTTTGTTCGGTACCGCAGGCTTTGGCGGCAGTGCGGAATATTTCGAGCAGATCCTGGCAGCGGTGCAGAAATCGCTGGATGAGAGCAACACGGTCATTGGAACCTATATGTGCCAGGGCAAGATGCCCATGACTGTGCGCCAGCAGTACGAAAAGATGCTGCAGCAGCCCAACCATGCGCCCAATCTCGAAATGCTGATCGAGAATTTTGACAAGGCGCTGGCTCACCCGGATGCCGCAGACCTCGACCAGCTGCGCAAAAAGGCAGCAGAGGTGCAGGCATAACGGAAGAACTCTTCAAAAAGCAGATTTTTTGAGAAAGCTGCTCCAAAACAATTGACAGGTTCTGTCCGATGTGGTAGGATAGTGTCGAGGAAATGGAAACGGCTCCTCAAGGTGAATTGAATATTCTCGGCAAAACAGTCGAAAGGCTGTGACGCAAAGCTACAGGGCCTGTAAAATGGCAGCCAGCTGCTTCTCAAAGAAATCTTTCTTTGGGCGACCTGCTTAGAATTTCTAGGTGTTGTTTTGCTGAGTGTATTGCAGAACAACACCTTTTTTCGTTCTCAAATTTCTTCCCAAAAGAAGAAAGGCACGCAAAACTGAATATCCTCGGCAAAGCAGTCGAAAGGCTGTGACGCAAAGCTATAGGGCCTGTAAAATGGCAGCCAGTTGCTTCTCATCACCTGAGGGTCTCCACAGCGGAGATTGGGTGTTGAGTGACCTTCATCTGAAGCATCAGGTGTCGATTGCCGAGTATACCAGCAATCGACACCTTTTTTCATGGGGTAACACAAAAGAGGTTCAACACCATGCGTAACGCTTCGATGAAAGTCCTGAAGAATCTGGTCTGCTGCGCCGCATTCATCTGCCTGATGTTTGTTCTGGCAATGCCCGCACACGCAGCTTCCAAGGCCGATGAGCTGCTGCAGCTCGTCAACGCAGAGCGTGCACAGGCTGGTGTGGCTCCTCTGAGCATGGGCAGCAGCGCACTGAATGCTGCCGCACAGGCCCGTGCAAAAGAACTTACCGTCAATTACTCCTACAACCGCCCCAATGGCAGCCGCGAGTTCACCATCCTGCCGGAGTACGGTGTGGACGATGTTTCTGTGGGTGAGAACTACTGGGCAGCTGCTGAGAATGCTTCGGATGTGGTCGCCGCCTGGAATCGCTACGATTTCTTCAAGGAGCGGATGCTGGACAAGGATGCCACCTCCGTTGGCATTGGCTACTACGAGGGCGGCGAGTACGGCAATTACTGGGTGATGATCTTCACCTACGCCCGCGGCACCAGTGAGAACGGTTTCGCACAGGAAGTGCTGGCGCTGGTCAACGCTGAGCGTGCAAAGGAAAATCTGGCACCTCTGGCCATGGGCGATGCCAAGCTGCAGGCCGCCGCCGATGAGCGCGCAAAGGAAGTGGCAAAGGTCGCTTCCCACACCCGCCCCGATGGCACCAACTGCTTCACCGTGCTGAAGGAGTACGGTGTGTCTGATACCGCCACCGGCGAGAATGCCGCCTGGGGCGAGACTACGCCCGAAAAGGTCGTTGCAGACTGGATGGCTTCGGAAGGCCACCGTGTCAATATCATGGACCCCGCCGCCAAGTATATGTGCCTTGGCTACAACTACGATGCCAATTCTCAGTGGGGCCACAACTGGATCCAGATCTTCGCAAAGTAAGCGGATGACTTCCATTGAGCGTTGTACGATGAAATAAAACAGAGCAAAAAGAGATGCACCCCGCTCCCTGAACCTGAATCAGGAAGGCGGGGTGCATCTCTTTTGTTTTTTTATTCTGCTGCCATCTCAGCCACATCCTCGGGGCTGAAATCGCCCAAGGGCAGGATGAGTCGGCCCAGCGTCTCCTGCGGCAGGGCGGCAAGCCGGGCACTCTCGTCCGCAATTTCGGCAGGGCAGAGGACGTGCACGCCGTCCGCACCGGTCTCTACCCGGGCGCGGTGGCCAGTGGCAATGTACTGGATGCCCAGCCGGTCAGCCGCCGCCAGCAGGGCGGGGAAGCGCAGATCGGCCGGGGCAGCGGTCTCCTCGGCCAGCTGGCTGGCCAGTTCGCTGGCATTCAGGGTGATGCACTCGATGCCCAGAGCCTTGGCGGCTTCCTTGGCGGCATCCACAACGGGGTCATCGGTGCACAGACGCACCACAGCGCCCATCACCGCAAAGCCCTGCTGCTGTAAAATGCGGACAGCTGCTTTGCAGCCCGTGCCGCCGCACAGGCCCACCAGCACCTTGTCCTGCTGTTCATAGGTATCGAACCCGCTGCCGGGCAGAAATGTATCGCTCATCGTCCCTGTCTCCCTCCGTGTGCCTGACTTTGTGCCACGGCCAACTGGTCGCAGCGCTCATTTTCCGGGTGGCCTGCATGGCCCTTGACCCAGACATAGGTGATCTTGTGCCGGGCTTCCTGCTCCAATGCCTGTTCCCACAGGTCGGGGTTCAGGGCAGGGGAGCCGTCGGACTTTTTCCAGCCCCGGCGCTTCCAGCCCCTGGCCCAGCCCTTTTCCAGCCCGTTGATGACGTACTGGCTGTCAGAGCACAGCCGCACCTCACAGGGCTCCTTGAGCTGGCGCAGGGCCTCGATAAATGCGGTCAGCTCCATCCGGTTGTTGGTGGTGGAAGCATCGCCGCCGCTGAGCTCCTTTTCATAGACCTTGCCGTTGAAGCGGTAGCGCAGCACTGCACCCCAGCCGCCCGGGCCGGGGTTGCCGCTGCATGCGCCATCGGTGTAAACTTCGACTTGTTTCATCTGTTTCTCCCGGAACTTGAATTTTTGGATACCTCTATTTAGAGCTATTTTTCCGGTTCTGTCAAGAGGAAAACGTATCATCCCCGGCTTTTCCGGCAAAGCTTTGAATTGACAAAGTGGACAAGAAATACTATACTGTTTGTAACAAAATGCGTATAGGGGCGCACCGGTGCGGTGTGTCCGGCTGGAACGGGGCAGTGCCGCGGTCGCATCGAACAGATGGACTGATAGGGCAGAAATTACTCCGTTCCGGCCATCCCAGTGCCGAAAACGGGCATGGAAGCGAAAAATTCTATACGATGGTTTCGATGGGAGCGGCGGTGTGTTTGCTGCTCCTTCACAGCAGACAGGCCGCTCGCAAAGGGGTGTGCCTGCGTTTTGTAATTGATTTTGGAGGTACCGCATGGCACAGGTCAAAGAACAGAACCCGGCTCAGGCTCAGAACAATCCGAACAGAAACAGTGAATCCGGCGGGGAAAAGCGTACCCGCACCCGCCGCCCTTATTATAACCGGCGGCCCCGCCGTACTCAGCAGTCCAAGGAGGCCGCTGTGCCCATCCACATCTACCCGCTGGGCGGTCTGGGTGAAGTGGGCAAGAACATGACCGTGTATGAGTGCAACGGGGATATGATCATTGTGGACTGCGGCCTTGTATTCCCGGACAGTGAGATGTACGGCGTGGACATGGTCATCCCTGACTTTACCTTTGTGGTGCAGAATAGGGACAAGATCAAGGGCCTGCTCATCACCCACGGCCACGAAGACCACATCGGCAGCATTCCCTACCTGCTGCAGAAGTTTGATCTGCCCATCTACGGCACCCGGCTGACCTGCGGCCTCATCCGGAACAAGCTGGAGGAGTTTGGTCTGGCGGGCAAGACCAAGTTCGTGGAGATCACCCCCAAACAGAAGATCAAGCTGGGCTGCTTTACCGTGGAGCCCATCCATGTCAACCACTCCATCCCCGACTCCGTGGCCTTTGCCATTGACAGCCCTGCCGGAACGATCATCCAGACCGGCGACTTCAAGATCGATTACACCCCGCTGGCCTGCGGCGTGACCGACCTGACCACCCTTTCAGAGTATGGTCAGAAGGGTGTGCTGGCTCTGCTGAGCGATTCCACCAACGCCGAGCGCCCGGGCTTTACCGCCACGGAGCAGAAGGTGGCCGCCGGTGTCCGCAACCTGTTTGCCCGTGCCCGGAACAAGCGCATCATCATTGCGACCTTTGCGTCCAATATCTACCGCGTCCAGCAGATCATCGACCTAGCCGTGGAGGATGGCCGCAAGGTGGCGTTCAGCGGCCGCAGCATGGTCAATAACACTGCCATGGCGCAGGAGCTGGGTTATATGCACATCCCCGAGGGCACCCTCATCAGTGTGGATGAGCTGAACCAGTACCCGCCGGAGCAGGTGGTGCTGATCACCACCGGCAGCCAGGGTGAGCCCCTGAGCGCCCTTTCCCGCATGGCCTCCTGCAGCCACCGCCAGGTGCGGGTGGGCCCCGGCGACTTCATCATCATCTCCGCCAACCCCATTCCCGGCAACGAGAAGAGCGTGACCAAGATCGTCAACGGTCTGCTCCTGCTGGGCGCGGAGGTCATTTACGAGAGCATGTATGATGTCCATGTTTCCGGCCACGCCTGCCAGGAAGAGCAGAAGCTGATGCTCACCCTGACCAGACCCAAGTATTTCCTGCCCGTGCACGGCGAGTACAAGCAGCTGAAAAAGCATGCCCTGACCGCCGCGTCTCTGGGCATTCCCACCAGCAACATCCTCATTGCCGAGAACGGCTCCAACGTGATCCTGAGCCGGGACGAGATCAAACTGGGCGAGCCTGTCACCGCCGGTGCTGTGATGGTGGACGGCCTGGGCGTGGGCGATGTGGGCAATGTGGTCCTGCGTGACCGCAAGCATCTCTCTGAGGACGGTCTGGTCATCATTGTGGCTACCGTGGACAGCAAGACCGGCAAGGTGCTGGCGGGGCCTGACCTTGTGAGCCGCGGCTTTGTCTATGTGCGCGAGAACGAGAGCCTGATGGACGGGGCACAGAGCATTGTGGAAAACGCGCTGGATCGCTGCGTGGAAGAGCATGTGCGCGACTGGAACAGCGTCAAGACCCGGGTGCGTGAGGCGCTGAGCAGCTATATCTACCGCCGCACCAAGCGCAGCCCGATGATCCTCCCCATTCTGATGGAGGTATAAGCCGGAAGCCGCCCCGCCGGGGCAGGCAGACCAGGAGGCAGAAGATCCCATGAAACAAAAACCGAGATGGACGTTGGAAATGCTGATCGCCGCGCTGGCAGTGCTGTGTGCACTGCTGACACTGGCGCTTCTGGTGCAGCGGCCCGCGGGCTGGCCTGCGCTGGCAGTGCTGGTGGTGCTGTGGGGCATCGGCATCTGCGTTTTCCGGTATCAGCTGCGGCGCTGGACCGCCAAGTGGGTGGCTGGCGGCAGCTTTGAAAATTCCAGGACCCAATACAGCCTGGAATCCCTCTCTCAGCCGGCGGCTCTGCTTTCTGGCGAGACGGTGCTGTGGTACAACAGCCGCTTCCGCACGGCGCTGCTGGGCGGCGAGGACCGGCTTGCAGGCAGGGCACAGAAGCTGCTGCCCGGCCTGGACACCGCACAGGCCCGCACCCCGGAGGGGCAGCAGCTCAATCTGGCCGATGGTGTGTGGAATGTGCACAGCAGTACCGTGCCGGGCGGCAGCGAGAGTATGACGCTGCTTGTGTTCAATGAGGAGACCGCCCTGCGCAGGATCGAAACGGAGTACAAGGCCAGCCGCCCGGGTTACATGGTGTTCCTGGTGGACGGCTACGACGATGTGTTCAGCGATATGCTGGACAGTGAGCGCGCCCGCCTGCTGGAGGGCATCAACCGGGTGCTGGAGGATATGATCGGCCGGGGCACGGGCTTTTTGCGCCGCGTTGCCAGCGGCCGCTATATCGCCGTGGTGGAAGAGCGCCATCTGGAGCAGTACGCCCAGCGCGGCTACGATGTGCTGGATAAGATCCGTGCGCTGGACCCCAGCGTGAACCTGTCCATCTCCATTGGCATCGGGCGCGGAGCCAAGACCCTGCGGGAAGCCCAGGATATGGCCGTGCAGGCGCTGGATATGGCGCAGGGCCGCGGCGGCGATCAGGCCGCTGAGATGACCCCGGACGGCTTTACCTTTTACGGCGGCGTGAGCCACGGCGTGGAAAAGCGCAGCAAGGTGCGCAGCCGCATCGTGGCCGACCAGCTGGTCAGGCTCGTCAAGGAGGCGGACCATGTGGTCATCATGGGCCACCGGATGAGCGATCTGGATGCCATCGGCGCTGCCGAGGGCGTGCTGCGCATCTGCAAGATCTGCGATGTCCCGGCGGTGATCGCCGTCAGGCGGGATGCCACGCTGGCGGGCAGCCTGATCGATGCCCTGTGCCGGGCCGGGCAGGCGGATGATTTCATCGACCCCAAGGCGGCGCTGCCCATTATCTCCAAGAAAACGCTCTGCGTGGTGGTGGATACATACCAGCTGGGCCTTGTGGAAAGTAAGGAGATCCTGGAAAGGTGCGGCAAGGTGGCCGTTATCGACCACCACCGCAAGGGCGTGGGCTTCATCGAGCACGCAGACCTTGTCTGCCACGAGCCCTACTCCTCCTCGGCCAGTGAGCTGGTCACGGAGCTTTTGCAGTATGTGGGCGACCGGGACGACAAGCCCAGCCGGGTAGAGGCAGAGGGCCTGCTCTCGGGCATTATGCTGGATACCCGGGACTTCACCCTGCACACCGGTGTGCGCACGTTTGAAGCCGCCGCCGCTCTGCGCCGCTACGGCGCGGAGACGGAGCGGGTGCGCCAGCTCTTTGATGTGACCATGGTGGAGTACAACGCCAAGGCAGACCTTGTGGAGGCTGCCCAGATGTACCGCAGCTGTGCCATCTCGGTGAGCGGCGAGGTACCCCCCGAGGCCCGTGTTGCCATTGCGCAGGCTGCCAACGACCTGCTGACCATCCAGAATGTGGAGGCCAGCTTTGTGGCTGTGCAGGTGGGGAACGGCGTGAATATTTCCGCCCGCAGTCTGGGAGCGGTCAATGTTCAGGTCATCATGGAAAGTCTGGGCGGCGGCGGCCACCAGACCATGGCGGCGGCTCAGCTCAAGCATATTACCCCCGAGGCAGCCCGAGCACGCATCCAGACCGCCATCGACCAGTACCGTGAGAGCCAGAAGAAGCCGCTCTCCAAAAATGAACCTGAATCCAGAAAAAAGGAGAAGCAGGGATGAACCATTACGATTATCTCATCGTAGGCGCAGGCCTTTACGGTGCGGTGTTTGCCCAGCAAGCAAAAAAGGCGGGCAAAACGTGCCTTGTGATTGATAAGCGCAGCCACATTGCCGGGAATATCTACACCGAGGAAGTGGAGGGCATACAGGTCCACCGCTATGGGGCCCACATCTTCCACACCAGCAGCAAGGCAGTGTGGCAGTATGTGAACCAGTTTGCGGAGTTCAACCGCTACACCAACAGCCCCGTTGCCAACTATCACGGCGAGGTCTACAATCTGCCCTTCAATATGAACACCTTCAATAAGATGTGGGGGGTGGTGACCCCCGCCGAGGCCAAGGCAAAGATCGAGGAGCAGAAGCGGGAAGCGGGCATCACCGACCCGAAAAATCTTGAGGAGCAGGCCATCAGTCTGGTGGGCACGGACATTTACGAAAAGCTCATCAAAGGCTACACCGGCAAGCAGTGGGGCCGCCCCTGCACCGAACTGCCGGCTTTCATCATCAAACGCCTGCCGGTCCGCTTTACCTACGACAACAACTATTTCAACGCGCTGTATCAGGGCATCCCCGATGGCGGCTATACCGCTATGGTGGAAAAGATGCTGGAGGGCATCGAGGTGCGGCTGAATGTGGATTATCTGGCCGACCGGGAGAACCTGAACGCACTGGCCGACAAGGTGGTTTACACCGGCCCGGTGGATGCCTACTTTGGCTACCGGCTGGGGGCCCTGCAGTACCGCAGCGTCCGCTTTGAGACTGAGGTGCTGGATACCGACAACTATCAGGGCAACGCGGTGGTGAACTATACCGATGCGGAAACGCCCTATACCCGGATCATTGAGCACAAGCATTTTGCGTTCGGCACCCAGCCCAAAACGGTGATCAGCCGGGAGTACAGCACCGAGTGGAAGCCGGGTGACGAGCCCTATTACCCCGTCAACGACGAGAAGAACGGTGCCCTGTACGCCCGCTACAAGCAGTTGGCCGATGTCGAGCCGAACGTCATTTTCGGCGGCCGGTTGGGCGAGTACAAGTATTATGATATGGATAAGGTGATTGAAGCTGCGCTGGACGTGGCAGGGAAAGAGTTGGCGTGAACTGCTGATCGCCGCACGAGGGGAGTTTCTCCGGCAAGTGTCCGCTGGGGTGGGACCCTGTTGCCGCGCAGCGGCAATAGGGCGGGCGATGGAATGGCCCGTTTCACTTGCGGGAGAAAGCTCCCGGAGATGCGGCAGCCCCCGACCGTTGACGGAAACGCGCAATTGCTGTATACTAGCCATAGAAATCCACCGGTTCCCCGGTGAGAAGTGAGGGATAACACCATGAAAGTGATTCTGAAGCAGGACGTAAAGGGTATTGGCAAGAAGGATGAGATCCATGAGGTCTCCGACGGCTACGCCCGCAACTTTCTGTTCCCGCGCAAGCTGGCCGCTGTGGCCGATGCTTCTGCGGTGAATATCGCACGCGGCAAGGAGGCCGCTGCGGATTTCCACGAGGCTGAAACTGTGGCCGCCGCACAGGCTGTGGCTGCAAAGATCGAGGGCAAGACCGTGACCATCAAGGCCAAGGGCGGCGCATCCGGCCGCCTGCACGGCAAGGTCACCGGCAAGGAAGTTGCCGAGGCTCTGGCCCAGCTGGCCGGTTCTCCCATTGATAAAAAGAAGATCGAGCTGGAGACCAAGGACATCAAGGATGCCGGTGTGTTCAACGCAAAGGTGCGCCTGTATGTCGGTGTCGTGGCTTCCTTCAAGATCATGGTGGAAGTAGAACAGGCCTGATTGAAACGCCATCTGCGCCCCCTGCCTTCAGGGGGCGTTTTTGGCGTTTTGGGAAGCTGGCCCAGTATGGAGGGGGATGAACCATGCCCAACGAACAACGACATTATTCCAATGAACTGAATCTGGAGAGTGTGGGCATCAATCTGCCCTACAATATGCAGGCCGAGCAGAGCGTGCTGGGCGCGGTGCTGCTCAAGCCTGAGACATTGACCGATCTGGTGGAGATCATCCGGCCGGAAATGTTCTACACCCGGCAGAACGCCCAGATCTACTCCGAGATGCTGCGCCTGTTTACGGCGGACCAGACCATCGACTTTGTCACCCTGCTGGATGCCGTCATCTCCGATGGCGTGTTCCCCAGTGCGGACGAGGCAAAAGTCTATCTGACCGGTCTGGCCGAGACGGTGCCCAGCATCTCCAATGTGAAGGCTTATGCCCAGATCGTGCAGGAAAAGTATCTGGTGCGCCAGCTGATGGGCGTTGCCAAGGACATTCTGCAGGACGCGGGCGATGAGCCGGACGCTGACCTGCTGCTGGAAAACGCCGAGCAGCGCATCTACGAGATCCGCTCCGGGCGGGATTCCAGCGTGTTGACCCCGCTTTCCTCCAGTATGGTGGAGACGCTGACCAACCTGCAGAAGATCAGCGGCCCGGATGCCGACAAGTACAAGGGCATCCCCACCGGCTTCCGTCTGCTGGATACCGTCCTGACCGGCCTGGGCCGCGGCGACCT
Source organism: Faecalibacterium sp. Marseille-Q4137 (assembly GCF_017377535.1). Classification (NCBI taxonomy): domain Bacteria; kingdom Bacillati; phylum Bacillota; class Clostridia; order Eubacteriales; family Oscillospiraceae; genus Faecalibacterium; species Faecalibacterium sp. Marseille-Q4137. Next base: position 18,949 of record NZ_JAFREK010000004.1, on the reverse strand, counting down.
CATCATTCTGGCCGCCCGCCCCGGTATGGGCAAGACCAGTTTTGCGCTGAACATTGCCACCCGCGTTGCCATGCAGCAAAAGGTGCCGGTGGCCATTTTCAGCCTGGAAATGACCAAGGAGCAGCTGACCAACCGCATCCTTTCGGCGGAAGCAGGCATCGACAGCCAGGCTTTCCGTACCGGCGCTCTTCGCAGTGAGGACTGGGAGTATCTGGCACTGGCAACGGAAAAGCTCCACGATGCCCCCATCTATATGGACGACACCTCAGGCATCACCATCACCGAGATGAAGGCGAAGATCCGCCGGGTCAATCAGGACCCCACCCGCCCCAATGTGGGCCTGATCGTTATCGACTATCTGCAGCTGATGACCACCGGCCAGCGCAGCGAGAACCGTGTGCAGGAGATCAGCTCCATCACCCGAAACCTGAAGATCATGGCTAAGGAAATGAATGTGCCCATCATCGCACTTTCTCAGCTGTCCCGCGCGGTGGAGAAGCAGGGCAACAACTCTTCTCACCGGCCCCAGCTGTCTGACCTGCGTGACTCCGGTTCCATCGAGCAGGATGCCGACTGCGTCCTCTTCCTTTACCGTGATTCCTACTACGCCAGCCAGAACCCCGATGGGGCAGAGGTGGATGCGGATACCGCGGAGTGCATCGTGGCAAAGAACCGCCACGGCGAGACCAGCACGGTGCCGCTGGGCTGGGATGGCGCACACACCCGCTTTATGGATGTGGACTTCAAACGCTGATGAACGATGAAACATCAAAATTGATTGCAAAAGTAGAACGCTTTGCCCGACAGGAGCAGCTGTTTGCGCCTGCGGAGCCGGGCCGGGCTCTGCACCTGTGCGCCGCCGTTTCGGGTGGAGCCGACAGCATGGCGCTGCTGCAGGTGCTGCTGGAGCTGCGGGAAGCTTTTGAGTATACCCTTTCTGCCTGCCACGTCAACCACGGCCTGCGGGGCGAGACTGCGGACCGGGACGAAGCTTTTGTCCGGGCCGAGTGTGCCCGGCTGGGGGTGTCGCTGACAGTTTTCCGCCCGGCAGATGTGGGAATGGCTGTACCGCCCCATGCCGGGGAGGACTGGGCCCGCAGACTCCGCTATGCCTGCTTTGCCCAACTGCTGGCAGGCGGGATAGACTGCATTGCAACGGCCCATACTGCTACTGACCAGGCCGAGACCCTGCTGTTCCGGCTGGCCCGGGGCACCGGGCTGCACGGGGCAGGGGGCATCCGGCCCAGGCGGCCCGGCTACTGCCGCCCGCTGTTGGGCCTGACCCGGGCCGAGACCGAAGCGCTCTGCGCCGCCTTTGAGCAGGGCTGGGTGACGGACGAGACGAACGAGTCCGATGCTTACGCCCGCAACCGCCTGCGCCATGGGGCCGTTCCGGCCTTGCGCAGCGTCAACGATGCGGCAGAGGAAAATCTGGCCCGCTTCTGTGAAAAGGCGGCCCGCGCGGATGCCTACTTTGCCAGGCAGGCAGAACAGCTGCTTTCCATCGCACGTCTGGATGCAGCCCAGACTGCCCGCAAGGCCCCGGAAACCAAGGCAGTGTGGCGGCTGGAGCCGCTGCAGGGCGCTGACCCACTCATTTTGGAAGCAGCGCTCCACAGCCTTGTTGCCCCGGTGCGGGATGCCGAGGAAAAATACATCCGTCTGCTGGCAGAGCTGGTGGAGCAGGGGAGCGGGGCGGTGCAATTGACCGATACGGTCCGCTTTTGCGCAGGCAGCGGGATGCTCTGGCAGGAAAAGGGCCGCCCGGAAGCTGCTGCGGCCCTTGCGTTTTCGCTGCCGTTTGCCCCTGCCGATGGGGCGGAATTTGCTCTGCCCGGGGGGCAAACCCTGAAAACACGGCTTTTTGTAAGCGGTTTTCGAGAAAAAACACAGGGTGTTCATAAAAAAGACTTAAAAAATCGGGCGGATTATGCTAGAATAACCTTGTTATATTCTGCCCTTACACTGCGCACCCGTCAACCGGGAGACCGGTTCCGGCCTGCGGGGCGGGGGCTGAGCAAGCCCCTGCGCAAATGGATGAATGAGGCAGGCATTCCTGCCGGAATACGAGAGGGCCTGCCGCTGCTGGCGGCGGGCAGCGAGATCCTGTGGGTCTGTGGGGAGGGCTTTGCCGAGGGGCTGGCCCCGGACGAGGAGACCGAACAGGTCTTGCAGTTGGAATTGGAAAATGGAGGAACAACCCATGAGCATGAATGACGATATCAAGAACATCCTGGTCAGTGAGGAAGCATTGAAAGCCAAGGTTGCCGAGCTGGGTGCACAGATCAGCAGGGATTACGAGGGCAGAAACCTTGTCCTTGTCTCCATCCTCAAGGGTTCGGTGGTTTTCATGGCCGACCTGATGCGGGCCGTGACCATCCCCTGCAGCATTGATTTTATGGTCGTGTCCAGCTACGGCGGCAGCAATACCACCACCAGCGGTCTGGTCAAGATCATCAAGGATCTGGACGGCGACCTGTCCGGCAAGGACGTGCTGATCGTGGAGGACATTCTGGATACCGGTGTCACCCTTTCCAAGCTGGTGCCCATGCTCAAGATGCGCAACCCGAATTCCGTGAAGATCTGCACCATTCTGGACAAGCCCAGCCGCCGCAAGGCCGACATCCAGCCCGATTACGAGGGCTTCCAGGTGCCGGACGAGTTTGTGGTGGGCTATGGTCTGGACTACGATGAGAAATACCGCAACCTGCCCTATGTGGGTGTGCTGAAACCGGAAATCTACGCATAATAAAAACGAATTAGAACTGGAGTTGATCCCTTTTGCAACCGAAACGACCTCGCTTTAATCCCCTGATCCTGGCGCTGGCACTGGCCGGTGTTCTGATGATCTGGTCGGTGCTGGGCACCAGCGACAGCAGTACCGGTGGCTCCACCATGAGCTACTCGACTGTGGTGCACTACTTTGAGAACAATCAGGTCACAGCCTTTACGCTGGACCGCAACACCAGCATCATCACCCTGACGCTGAAGGAGGGCAAGCAGGAGCTGCCCGAAACCACAGGTGCCACCGCTGCCACACAGGCCTCCGGCGGTCTGCTGAGCAATATGTTCTCCTCCTCCACCTCTTCCGTGGGGGCGACCAGAAACGATGACGGCACGGTGACGGTGCGCTACAAGCTGCCCTACGCCTATGTGTTCATCGAGAATGTCCAGCAGTATATCGATTCCTACGACGCAGCCAACCCGACCGCGCCCATGGAGTACGATTACACCACCCTGAAGGAGTCCATCCCCTGGATGGAGATCCTGTTCTACCTGGGAATGCTGGGCTGCACCGGCTTCCTGCTCTTCTCCATGATGCGCGGCGGCGCTGGCGGCGGCGGTATTATGAACGTGGGCAAGGCCAAGGTGAAGGACGAGCATGAGAACAAAAAGACCGCGACCTTTGCCGACGTTGCCGGTGAGGACGAGGAAAAGGAAGAGCTGAAGGAGGTCGTGGAGTTCCTCAAGAGCCCCGACAAGTTCAACACGCTGGGTGCCCGCATCCCCCACGGCGTTCTGCTGGTGGGCCCTCCGGGTACCGGTAAGACCCTGCTGGCCCGTGCCTGCGCCGGTGAGGCGGGGGTGCCCTTCTACTCCATTTCCGGTTCCGACTTCGTGGAAATGTATGTCGGTGTCGGCGCGTCCCGTGTGCGTGACCTGTTTGATAAGGCCAAAAAGACCATGCCCTGCATCATCTTCATCGATGAGATCGATGCCGTGGGCCGTCAGCGCGGCGCAGGTCTGGGCGGCGGCCACGACGAGCGGGAGCAGACCCTGAACCAGCTGCTGGTTGAGATGGACGGCTTTGAGGCCAACGATGGTGTCATCGTGATGGCAGCCACCAACCGTGCCGACATTCTGGATAAGGCACTGCTCCGTCCGGGCCGCTTTGACCGTCAGGTCTATGTGGGCCTGCCCGATGTCAAGGGCCGCGAGGAGATCCTCAAGGTCCACACCAAGAATAAGCCTCTGGCTCCCGATGTCTCCCTCAGAGTCATCGCACAGCGCACCGCAGGTTTTGCGGGTGCTGACCTGGAGAACCTGGTCAATGAGGCCGCTCTGCTGGCTGCCCGCCGCAGCCGCAAGGCTATCACCATGGAGGACATCGAGGAAGCTTCCATGAAGGTCATGGCAGGCCCTGAGAAGAAGAGCCGTGTTGTGACTGCCGAGGAAAAGAAGCTGACCGCCTACCATGAGGCGGGCCACGCCGTGGCAGGCTTCTATTGCAAGCACCATCCCCGCGTGCACGAGATCACCATCATTCCCCGCGGCCAGGCTGGCGGCTACACCATGTATCTGCCTGAAAAGGATCGCAGCTACGTGACAAAGGGTGAGATGTTCGAGGATATCGTTTCCAGCCTGGGCGGCCGTGTGGCCGAGCAGCTGATCCTGGAGGATATCTCCACCGGTGCCTCCAACGACCTGCAGCAGGCAACCAACATTGCCCGCCAGATGATCACCAAGTACGGCTTTTCCGAGCGCCTGGGCCCTGTGGTCTACGGCACCTCGCAGGAGGAGACCTTCCTGGGCCGTGATTTCACCCAGGGCAAGGGCTACAGCGAGAGCACCGCTGCCGAGATCGACGGCGAGATGCGGGATATCATCGATGAGGCTTACGAGACCTGCCGCCGCACCCTGACGGAGCACATCGACCAGCTCCATGCGCTGGCACAGGCTCTGATGGAACGCGAAAAGCTCAACGAGAAGGAGTTCAACACCGTGATGGCCGGCGGAAAGCTGCCCCCGCGTGACGGTGACGAGCCTGCACAGGAACCCGCCGCACCGGCGGCCCATGTGGAGACCGCAGAACCTGCCGAGAGCGCAGAGCCCGCTGAACAGGCGGAGCAGGCCGTGCTGGGCGAGGAAATGCCCGACCCGGCGCAGGATGCCCCGCAGGAAAACGAATGATCGAAGGGAGCGAGTGTCGTGGAGGAAAATTTTAACCCGGTCGCACGCACCCGGGCCAACTATTATACCCCGGGCAGCCCGGTGCAGTTCGTCTGTGTGGAACTGCTCAAGGGCGAACTCAGCGGCGAGAACGCAGTCTGCCTGACCTTCAAGAACATCTCCAAGGTCACCCTGACTGCGCTGGAGATCCACTTCAAGTGTAAGGGTGTGGACGGTATCATCCTGTGTGAGGATGCCTTTGAATACCGCGAGATCGAGGTCAAGCCCGGTGAGAGCTTTGGCATGGACGATGCCGTGTTCGTGACCCAGAAGGCCATCACCAGCGTGGATGTGGTCCTGAAGAACGTATACAGCGGCAAAAAGGTCGTGCATCTGGATGCCATCAAGCGCGTCCGCCTGCCTGCCCCGCGCCGCCTGAGTCCGGAGCTGGAAAAGGCACTGGAAAGCCGGATGAACCGCACCGGCCTCAAGTATATGCCGCAGGTGTTCGAGAACGGCTGGTACTGTGCCTGCGGTTCCTTCCACCCGAAGGAAGAGGACACGGTCTACTGCACCGAGTGCGGCTGTGACCGCATCCTGCTGCAGAACGCCCTGAACACCCTGCTGCAGCCCGGCCAGAAGGCCGCTCCTGCAGAGCAGGCCCCGGCGGCGGAGGCCACCCGCGTGGTGAGCGCCGCTCCGCAGGAAGAGCCGACCCGCATCGTGGCCAGCGCGCCGGTGCAGGCAGAGCCCACCCGGGTCATCCCGACGGCCCGCCCGGCAGAGCCTGTCAGCGCTCCGACCAGCTTTGCACCGCCGGTGGAACACACCCCTGCTCCGGAAGCAGAGCCTACCCGGGTGCTGGATGCCGCCACCCGCGCGGCGTTCCCCGGCAGCGGTGCAGCGGCTGTGGATGACGAGGGCACCCGTGTGATGCCTGCTGCTGTCCGCCGTGCCGCCCCGGCCCGCCAGCCGGAACCCGAGGTGGAGCAGTACGATGAGGAGGACGATGCGGAAGAGAGCCGTGACGGCATTGCCGAGACCCTCGTCCGCTGGGTCCCGCCCATCACCGCCATCGTCTGCGCAGGCATTGCGCTGTGGGGCTTCGTTTATTATCAGTTTATGATGTAAATGAATGACGGAGGAGGCTGCGCTTCCTCCGTTTTTTTGGTTGTACGAAGGAGAAACGTTATGCCCGACGAAGCACTGCAAACCGCTTTTGAGATCAAAACTACCTGCGATGAGATCAGCCGCAAGCTGCTGCGCTGGCACTGGGAGAACAAGCCCGGGGAGCACAGCCTGGGAGCCCTGCTGGATCACATCCGTACCCGCCAGCAGGAGAGCCCCGAATATTATGACCGTCTGCCCGATCTGGCGGGCCGAAACAGCTGGCAGCAGCTGGATACCACCCTGTGCATGCGGGTGCTGCTGGACCTTGAAAAGGATGCTGCCCGCCCGCTGGATCTGCTGGGCAATACGGAGCACCCTGCTGCTGCCCGCCGGGCCTGCAACGCGGTGCGCACCGCCCGCAATGAAGCGGCCCATGCTTCTGACCGCACGGCGGCTGCGCAGGCGGCGATCCTCTTCAACGAGGCCGTGGAAGCACTGGAAGAGGGCTATGCAGGCGCGCCCCTGCGCACCAGTGAGCTGGGCCAGTATTACCGGCTGGCTGAGGATTATCTGAGCCGCTGCGGGGCCAAAAAGCCCATTGCGTCGGCGGCCCCGGAAGAGAAAGCCCCTCGCGCGGCAAAGTCCGGCCAGAGCACTGCGGGCAGGAAGAAAGAGGGGGCTTCCGGTAACGCATCACGCCGCAGCAGCACAAAGCAGAACACGAGCGGCCGTAGCTCCGGCGGCAGATCCCAGAACCGGAAGCAGGGCGGCAGCCGGAACAGCCGTGCCCGGGCCAGGCAGAAGCAGAAACAGGCCAACCGCACCGTTCTGCTGGTACTGCTGGCGATCCTGGCCGTGGGTCTGCTGATTCGCGGCTTTACCATGAACTGGCAGTGAAAGAGTGAGGAAACTATGAAGCAAAAACTGATTTTTCTGGATATTGACGGTACTTTGCTGCCGCCTGGTGAGATGACCGTTCCGGCCAGTGCCGTGGAGGCCATCCGGCAGGCCCGGGCCAACGGCCACAAGGTGTTTCTGTGCACCGGGCGCAACCTGCGCATGACGAAACCGCTGCTTGCCTACGGTTTCGATGGCTTTGTCTGCTCTGCAGGCGGCTATGTAGGCTGTGATGGGAAAATTCTCGTGGATCTTCCCATGGAGCCTGCGCAGGTCGAGGGCCTGCGGGAGGTGCTGGAGCGTGCCGGTGCCGAGTGCACACTGGAAGCCCGGGACGATACTTACGGCGGCATCAAGATGATCGAGCGGTTCGCCCATTTGTTCCCCCGCAAGCCGGGGCAGCTGAACAGTGAGGCCGAGCGCTGGCGCAAAACAATGGAGTATGGCATGACCATCCGGCCCATTGAGGAATACCACGGAGAGCCGGTTTACAAGGTGGTGTTCATCGCCCCCAACGAGGCCTGCCTTGCCGAGGCAAAGCAACTGTACGAGGATCAGTTCATCTTCTGCGAGTCCCGGCTGGGGGATACCCCGTCAGCCATCGTCAACGGGGAGCTCATCAACCGCAAGTTCAACAAGGGCACCGGCATCAAGGCCATCTGTGATGAGCTGGGGTGTTCGCTGGCCGATACCATCGGCTTTGGCGACAGCGACAATGACCTGCAGATGACCGATGTGGTAGGCATCAGCGTCTGCATGGCCAATGGCTCTGACAACCTGAAAAAGCTCTGCGACCGCATCTGCCCGGCTGTGACGGAGGACGGCGTGGCAAGGGAGCTCAAAACCCTGGGCCTGATCTGAGAGCAGCCCTCCACAAAAGAAGAGATGATAACAAAAAATTCCCGCTCCATCGAGCGGGAATTTTTGTTAGAGAGGGTTATTTCTGATGGACTGCCTTGTGATATACCGCGTAGGCGATCACGGCAGAGAGGGCCTCTGTGATCCAGAAGGCGTGCCAGACACCGGTAGGGCCTATGCGGCCGCACAGCACCCACGCAATGGGCATGATGAAGATGATATAGCGGCAGAGGGAGATGACCAGCGAGGGCACGCCCTTGCCCAGACCCTCCAGCGCGCCGGAGGAAGTGGTAGACACTGCCGAAACGATGAACCCCAGGCAGATGACCCGCAGGGCGGTCTGGCCGATGGCGATGGTCTCGGGGTTAGAGGTGAACAGACCCATCAGCGGGCCTGCAATGGTCAGGCAGAGCAGGGTGCCAATGGCCATGATCCCGGCGCTCAGGCCCAGTGTCAGGTTGTAGAGCCTGGACACACGGCCATGCTCCCGGGCACCGTAGTTGTAGCCCACCAGCGGGCGCATCCCCTGCACGATGCCGTTGGCCGGCAGGTAAAGGAAGGTCTGGAGTTTGTAGTAGATGCCCAGCACCGTCACATAGCTCTGGGAGTAGACCGCCAGCAGGCCGTTCAGGAAGGTGACCAGCAGGCTGGGCAGGGCCAGATTCAGGATGGCCGGTACACCGATGGCATAGAGCTTGCCGTCAAGGGCGGCATCGAACCGCAGGCAGCGGCGGGAGAAGCGGACGGCGACTTCGGTGGTGCAGTAGACATAGAGGTAGACCACAAGGGAAACGGCCTGCCCGATGCCGGTGGCAAGGGCCGCACCGGCAATGCCCAGGGCGGGCACCGGCCCAAGGCCGAAGATGAGGACCGGGTCGAGGGCGATGTTGGTCACACAGCCGGTGATCAGCGCCACCATGGCAACATTCATCCGGCCCACGGACTGGAAGATCTTCTCAAAGGCGAGGTCTGCCATGTTGACCAGCGAGAAGAGGAACACGGTGCTGGAGTAGGTCACGCCCATGTCCACCAGAGTTGGATCGGTAGTGAAGCGGCGCAGGAAGCCGGGCATGATGGCAATGCAGAGGACCATGCCCAGCACGCCGTGCAGCAGGGAGAACATCATGCCATGGGTGGCGGCCCGGTTGGCGTTCTCGTGGTCGCCTGCGCCGAGGTAGAGCGCGATCTGGGCGTTGATGCCGATGCCAAAGCCGATGGCCACTGCATTGACAAAGTTCTGGATGGGAAACACCAGCGAAAGCGCCGTCATGGCCTGCTCGCTGATCTGGGCCACAAAGAGGCTGTCCACGATGTTGTACAGGCTGTTCACCAGCATCGAGATGACGTTGGGCAGGGCCATGGAGAGCAGCAGCGGGAACACCGGTCTGGTTTTCATAAAAGTATCGTTCATTTTCATTGCTCCTGAGGGTCAGATTTGGATTTGAAGGCAAAGCAAAAGCCACACAATGGCTTTTGTACCATTGTGTGGCGAAAAGTTGCAGAATGCTGTAAAAATCCACACGATATTTTATTGACTCAAAGATACCACATTACAGGGATACTTGTCAAGGACTTTTTAAAATAAAAGTATGACTTTTTACAGCGGGCCCTTGCCCTTGACAAGGGGCGCGGCGGCGGTAAAATAAGAACAGAACGCACAAAAGGAGGATCTGCCATGAAATGGATGATCGCGTCAGACCTGCACGGGTCGGCTTACTACTGCCGCAAAATGCTGGAGGCCTTTGAGTGGGAGGGAGCCGACCGGCTGTTCCTGCTGGGCGACCTGCTCTACCACGGCCCCCGCAACGACCTGCCCCGGGAGTACGCCCCCAAGGAGGTCATCCCCCTGCTGAACGGGAAAAAGGAGAAGCTGCTCTGCGTGCGGGGCAACTGTGATGCCGAGGTGGACCAGATGGTGCTGGAATTCCCCGTGCTGGCCGATTATGCGGTGCTTCCGGTGGGGCGGCGGCTCATTTATGCGACCCACGGGCATATCTATCATGTGAACAATCTGCCGCCGCTGGCCCCGGGAGATGTGCTGCTGCATGGGCACACCCATGTTCCGGCCTGGACAGAGTTCGGGCAGGGAAATCTTTACCTGAATCCGGGTTCTGTGAGCATCCCCAAGGAGAACAGCCCCCACAGCTACATGACCCTGGAAGGAAACACGATGCAATGGAAAGAGCTGGAAAGCAGCGCTGTTTTCCATGAACTGACCCTTTGATAAAGTCCCCCGGCCGGTTTTGCGGGCAGCTTGAAATTTGCCCACCGGTATGGTATGATAAAACTGAAAACAGATCGGCAAAGTTCCGCAGAGCAGTGCTGTGCGGGGCAGAAGCCTTTTTGTTTCTGCAATGAGTTAGCTAAAACTAACAAAATGACGAAAACAGCGGGCTGGACTTGTGCAGTTTGACAGGGGTGCCCGCAGATACAGTATGGAGGGGACAACAATGGTAGAAACGATCCTGAGGGTCGATGGTATGATGTGCGGTATGTGCGAGAGCCACATCAATGATGTGGTGCGCAAGACCGCCCGGGTGAACAAGGTGACTTCTTCCCACACCAAGGGCGAGACGGTCATCGTCTCGGAGCAGCCGGTGGATGTGGAGGCGCTGAAGGCTGCCATTGCCGAAACGGGCTACACCGTGACAGGCGTGCAGACCCGACCCTATGAGAAAAAGGGATTCTTCTCGTTCCTGAAAAAGTAACAGCCCGGTGTTTCTGGCCGGGCTGATCATGCAAAACAGGAGGTATCTCGTTATGAGGATCTTGGTGTACGGCGCAGGCGTTCAGGGCTGTCAGCTGGCCCACAGTCTGGCACAGAACAAGAAAAATGTGGTCACCCTGCTGGCCCGGGGCGAGTGGAAGGAGGTCATTGACCAGAAGGGCCTGACCATCCGCCACATGCTCCAGCGGAAAACAACGGTGGATCGGATGCAGACGACAGATGTGCTGGCCCCCGAGGATGTGTATGACCTTGTGTTTGTCACGGTGCAGGCCGGGCAGCTGGCCGATGTGCTGCCCATCCTCAAGGCAAACCGGAGCCAGTACTTCATCTTTGTGGGCAATGATCCCTATGCGCAGGAGATGCTGCAGGCCATGCAGCGCCCGGTGGATAAAATCGCCTTTGGCTTCCAGAACAATGCGGGCCGCCGGGAGCATGACCGGCTGGTCAGTGTGCACATGGGGATGGGAATGACCGTTGGCGGCGCAACCGCACCCTTGTCCGGCGCGTTCCGCCTGCGGCTGCAGGCTGCCTTTGAGGGCACCCACTACAAGCTGACCTATTACAGCGATATGGACGAGTGGCTCAAGAGCCACATCGCCTTTATCCTGCCCTGCGCCTATGCCTGCTATGCGGTGGATGGGGAACTTTCCCGCACCACAGTGGAACAGCGCAGGATGATCGTGGATGCCGCCTGGGAGTGCTGTGAGATGCTGAAAGCGGCAGGTGTACCCGTGAACGATGCGGAGAACACCGACCGCTACCGCGAGGGCACCAAACAGCGGAAAAAGACCGAGCGGATGGTCTACTGGATGGCGCAGACAGTCGTTGGGAAGTGGTGCATTTCGGATCACGCCATGCGTGCGGTGAGCGAGATGCAGTATTTGGATGAAGCGTTTGCCGCCCTGCGCGCCACCACATTGGTGGAGATGACTGCTTGGGATGAACTGCGCAGATCCCTGCCCAGAAAGAAGTAAGAGCCGGAAAATGTCCGGAGCATGAGAAAAAGCCTGTCGGTTTTTGCGCTGACAGGCTTTTTTTATTGGTTCCGTGCCCAGAAGACGGCAAGCTGCTGCTCCAGCTCTGTGGTGCTGCGCAGGTATTGGAGCTGGTGCCAGTGGCGGGGGAACAGGCGGGTGTATTCGGCGCGGGCAAAGCGGTCATCCAGTAGAAGCACCACGCCCCTGTCCTCCTGTGTGCGGATGACCCGGCCCGCCGCCTGCAGCACCTTGTTCATGCCTGGGAAGCGGTAGGCGTAGTCGAAACCGGTGCCGCCCGCCTCGTCATAGTAGCGGCGCAGAATCTCCTGCCGGGGGTTTACCTGAGGCAGGCCCACCCCCACGATGGCACACCCGATGAGCCGGTCGCCCACCAGATCCACGCCCTCGCCAAAGATGCCGCCCATGACCCCGAAGCCCAGCAGCGTTTTTGCGGGGCTTGGACCGAACTGTTCCAGAAAGGCTGCCCGGGCCGCGTCGTCCAGACCACTCTCCTGGGCCAGCGTCCCGATGTTCGGGTAACGGGCGGTGAAGTCCTCGTGCACCTGCCGCAGATAGGCGTAGCTGGGAAAAAAGGCCAGATAGTTGCCCACCTTGGCCCGGGCCAGTGCGGCCAGCGCATCCGAGACGGCCTGAACGCTGGCCTCCCGGTCCCGGTAGCGGGTGGAGATGCCGGGCAGGCAGTAGAGCCCCAGATGTTCGGGCGGAAACGGGCTTTCCAGAGCCACGGCCCGGGCATCGGGACAGCCCAGCACGGAGCGGTAGTAGCCCGGCGGGGTGAGCGTTGCGCTGAACAGTGCCGCGGCCCGCCCGGCGGCAAGGCTGGCATCCACAAAGGGGGCGGGGTCAAGGCAGAGCAGCTCCCATTCCAGCTCGCTGCCCCGGGCTGTCAGTTGGGTGACAAAATGCGCGTCGTACCGTTCTGCCGCCCGGGTGATATCCTGCAACGCAAAGTAGAGCTCGAGCAGCTGGGCGTGGGCATCGGCCTCCGGGTTGGCCTCCAGCCAGTCCTGCAGGGGAGGCTGCAGGCTGAACAGCAGTCGGAGCAGTTCCTTCGGCAGCTCTTGCAAAAAGACCGTGCCATCCTGCGCCAGCAAAGGCTCCGGCAGCGGGAAGGCGGCTTCTGCCGGTTCGGTGTCCAGAAGGCTGGTCTGTTGGGTGAGATCCTCTGTCGGCGGTTCAGTGAGCGCTGAACCCCGGCGGGGGGCCAGCTTCGTTACCGCCCGGCGCGCTTCCAGAAAGCCTTTGTCTGCCTTTGTCAACGCGGTTTTCAGTGCGCTTTTTCCTTTGCCGATGGCCCGTCTGGCATCGGTCAGGCTGCTCTTGCAGAACCGCGCCGAGTACATGGCTCTGGCCCGGTCCGGCAGGTTGTGGGCTTCGTCGATGAGAAAAATGTAGTCGCCCGCCGCATCGAAAAAGCGCCGCAGGTGCACGGTGGGGTCGAACAGATAGTTGTAGTCTCCGATGACCACATCACACCACTCGCTCAGGTCCAGTCCCAGCTCAAAAGGGCAGACCCTGTGCCGCCGGGCAGTCTCAGTCAGGGCGGCCCGGTCATAGGGGACGGCGCTGTCCAGCAGGTCGGCCAGCGCATCCTTCAGTCGCTCGTAGTAGCCGTTGGCGTAGGGACAGGCTTCCGGCAGGCAGGCGGGGTGACCCTCAGCATCCTTGCACAGGCAGGCCTTCTCTTTGGCCGAAAGGGTCACGCTGCGCAGGGAAAGCGCCGGGTCTGCCGCCCGCAGACGGGCCAGTGCATCCTCAGCAGCGGCCTGTGTCGTGTTGCGGGCGGTCAGGTAGAAGATCTTTTCCCCCTTGCCCCCGCCCATGGCTTTCAGGGCAGGGAAGAGGGCGCTCATCGTTTTGCCGATGCCGGTGGGTGCCTGGCAGAACAGCCGGGTACCGCCCTTCTGCTCTGCCTTGCCCGCAGCACAGGCGCGATAGACCTCCCCGGCAAGGGCGCGCTGCCCGGGACGGTAGGCCGGAAACGGAAATTGCAGAGCCCCAAGGCTCCGGTTCCGGGCTTCCACCCAGTCCAGCTGCCGCCGTGCCCAGGGAAGATACTGCCGCAGTAAGTTGTTGAGAAACGCATCCAGCTCAGCGGCAGAGAAGTGCCGGGTATAGCGGATGATCTCATCGGTGTCGATCTGGTAATAGGTCAGCCGGACATCCAGTGTTTCCAGCTCCCGCTGTTCGGCGCAGATGGCCCCATAGACCATGCCCTGCGCCCAGTGGCAGGGGTTCATGTCCTCCGTGATGGCATCGGTGGGCGCGGCAGTGGTCTTGATCTCGTCGATGACCACCGTGCCGTCCTCATCGGTAAAAATGCCGTCGGCACGGCCCTCGATGGTGAACCCGATTCCCTCCATCGTCCGCTCTGCCGTGAGGAACACCTCGGCGGCGTAGCCTTCCCCCGCCGCCTTCTGGAGCCTGCGGTGGATGCGTGCGCCCTCGTTGGCCCGGTCAAAGCCGGTAAAGCGGCTGTCGATACTGCCGGTGCGGAGCAGGAACTCCACCAGCTCCCGGACAGAGAGACGGATGGTTGGCATGGGGTTCACTTCCTTTCAGGTTGTGCACAGTATGTTGGGAAACTAAACCCCTCAGTCTCGCTATCGCTCGCCAGCCCCCCTAATAGTGGGGCCTCTGGCGTTACGTAAAGTTTTTTGGGGTTCCCCTTTACGCACAAACTACATCGCTTTGCCAAGGCCGCCCCTACTAGGGGCGGTGGCAGCCCAAAGGGCTGACGGTGGGGTTTAACAGCAGGGCCTACCCGAGACCCAGGATCTTTTGACAATTTGCTGCAACAGCATTCACCTGGTCAAAATCCACGGCGGCCCGGTAATAAGTCTCCAGCTCATCATGGCAGTTCTTGGCCTGAGCCATCAGGGCTACAGCCTGGTCGATGAGCTCAGAGGCGGCACGGTCGTTGAAGCGCAGGCGGGCGCGGAAGCCGGACAGGTTCTCCCGGTCCACAAAGCGGGTGCAGCGCACGGCCTGTACGCCGGGCAGCTGGATGGGATGCCAGAGGTTGTCGGTCAAAAAAGCCAGCCGCAGGGCCGGGATGAAGATGTGGTCGATCTGATCTTCAGGGTGCATGGCACAGGGGCAGGTGATGATGTGGTAGCCCCGGGCCAGCGCTTCGGCCCGGATGAGTTCCAGCAGCAGGCGGGAGACCGCCCCGTAATCATCCCGGAATACCACATACCGGTCGGCCAGCGCTTCTACCGTGCCCCGGTAGAATACCATCCCCTTGGGGGTGATGGCTGAGAGCAGCCGCAGCTCCTCGCTGGCGGTGCCCTCGGTGCGGGGAAGCAGCCGAGTGCAGAGCCGCTTGACGTAGCGGCGCACCTTTTCAAAGTTGGCGCTGCAGGCCTCGGCCCGGCGGCTGTCCAGCATCAGGCTGCCCGCCGATGCGATATACCGGGCTGCCCGGCCCCGCAGGGCGGCATTCCGGGCAAACAGGGCCTTGACCTCGTCCCGGTGGGGAGCCAGCTTTCCGGCATCGATGGTGTGGTACAGGCTCACCACCAGCTCATCAGCCCCGGGCGCGTCCGGTTCCACCACATGGGGCGCGGTGGCATCGATGATGGCGCGCCTCTGGTCGAGGAAGATGACCCCGTCCAGACTGTCCGGGTCGCTGGCGCAGTGGATCTTTTCGATGCGCTGGCCCTGCTGCTCGGCGGCCTGGGCCAGATGCTTCATCAAGGTGGATTTGCCGCATCCCGGCCCGCTTTTGATGAGAAGCATCTGCATCCCTGGCTCCCGGCGCAGCGGCTCAAAATAACCCTTGAAGCCCGCCGGTGTGGTGGCCCCCAGAAAGAAATCGGGGGAACGGCTTTGGATCGTTTTCATATCAGAACACCTCACTTTTGCTTTAGGGTATGCAAAAATGAAGGAAGATGATACTTGGAAACGGCCTTGCCCTCTCAGTCTCGCTCCGCTCGCCAGCTCCCCCAAAGTGGGAGCCCTTGGCAGTTTTTGTGAGCTTCATCTTTCTGCCAAGGCCTCTCCCTTCGGGAGAGGTGGCATTGCGACAGCAATGACGGAGAGGGTGAGCTTGTTAATATGTGTGCCCACACACCTCGTGGATCTTCTCCCGCAGGGCCACAAAATCCGCAAAGGCGGCGGGTTTGTTCTGCGCCTGCCGGAGCAGGGCAGCGGGGTGGAAGGTGCCCATAAACCATACGCCGTTCTTTTGCACAAAGGTGCCGTGCTCCTTGGTCACAGAGAAATCGGTGCGAATCATCCGCTGGGAGGCGATGCGGCCCAGGCAGACCACGATCTTTGGCTGCAGCAGCTTGAACTGTTCCCGGAGCCAGGGCATACAGGCCTCACTCTCGGTGGGCAGCGGGTCACGGTTGTGGGGCGGGCGGCACTTGACGATGTTGGCAATGTAGCAGTTTTTGCTCCGGTCCAGATCAATGGCAAACAGGTATTTGTCCAGCAGCTGGCCGCTGCGGCCCACAAAGGGCAGGCCCTGCTCGTCCTCGCTCTGACCCGGGCCTTCGCCCACGAACAGCACCTCGGCAGTCTGGACACCCTGCCCGAACACCACATGGGCGCGGTCAGTGCACAGCTCACATCTGCGGCAGGCAAGGCACTCGGCCTTTAATGTATCCCAATTCATAGCAGTTTGATCTCCTTGCAGCTGAATGATAATTTATTCACAAATAAAAAATGGTTTTCTCCTAAAATAATAGCACAAAAAGCCAATTTTGTCTTGAACTTTTTGCCGGGTGTGCTAGAATAAAAGAGAAAGGCATCCTTGTGTCCAACAGACACCCGGATGTGAATATTGGATAGTTAATTCGGAGGTAATCAACAATGGCTGATATGTTCGCACCGCTGGTAGCACAGCTGAAGGCAAACCCCAAGACGATCGTTTTTACCGAGGGCAATGACCCCCGCATCCTGGAGGCAGCCAGCAAGCTGCTGGCCGAGGGCGTTCTGAAGGTTGTCATGGTGGGCAACGAGGCTGAGTGCAAGGCCGCTGCTGCCGCAGGCAATTTTGATATTTCCGCTGCTGAGATCATTGACCCTGAGAACTACGCAGGTTTCGACGAGATGGTGAACACCATGGTCGAGCTGCGCAAGGGCAAGCAGACCGCTGAAGAGTGTACCGCAATGCTGAAGAAGTCCAACTACTTCGGCACCATGCTGGTCAAGATGGGCAAGGCTGACTGCCTGCTGGGCGGCGCTACTTACTCCACCGCCGATACCATCCGCCCCGCTCTGCAGCTGGTCAAGACCAAGAAGGGCGCACACCTGGTGAGCTCCTGCTTCATTCTGGACCGTGACTTTGGCGAAGAGGGCCTGAAGCGCATTGCCATGGGCGACTGCGCTGTCAACATTGATTACACCGATACCGTTGATAAGGCTACCGGCGAGGTCAAGATCGCTGCATCCGCAAAGCTGGCTGAGGTGGCCGTTGAGACTGCCAAGACCGCAAAGCTGTTCGGCATCGATCCGAAGGTCGCAGTTCTGAGCTTCTCCACCAAGGGTTCCGGCAAGGGCGGCACTGTTGCTCTGAGCCATGACGCTACCATCAAGGCTCAGGAGATGGACCCCGAGCTGGCTGTGGATGGCGAGCTGCAGTTTGACGCTGCCGTTGCTCCCGAAGTTGCACAGGTCAAGTGCAAGGGCAGCAAGGTCGCTGGCCAGGCCAACACCTTCATCTTCCCCTGCATCGAGGCCGGAAACATCGGCTATAAGATCGCTCAGCGTCTGGGCGGCTACGCTGCCTACGGCCCCATCCTGCAGGGCCTGAACGCACCCATCAACGACCTGTCCCGTGGCTGCAACGCTGACGAGGTCTACAAGATGAGCCTGATCACTGCCTGCCAGTCCTAACTTTTATTCAGCACTCTGCCCCTTCTGGTGTAATGCCGGAAGGGGCTTTTGTTTTGCATGTTGTTTGATGGTTTTGCCAAAGGCTCCCCCTTTGGGGGAGCTGGCGCAAAGCGCCTGAGAGGGTGAGCCCGCTGCCGGGGCTTGCATTCTCCTCCGAAACATGCTATAATAATCAAGCACAAAATGTGCCATGCCGGACAGCGCCTGCTGCGTGGTTCGGCATACGGATGCGGGCCCTGTACGATGGGGCCGCTGTGAACCAGGTCAGGTGGGGAACCAAGCAGCCTTAAGCGGTGTGTCCCGTGCGTTTCAGTCAGCCTGCATCCGTATGCCGAGTTACGCAAGGCGGGGGTCAAACCCCGTCAGCGCTGCCCGGCTTTTTTGTTGAAAGGGGAGAAGCAGATGTATCGAGCCCTGTACCGCAAGTGGCGGCCCCAGCGGTTTGAGGACGTGGTGGCCCAGCGCGGCATCGTGACCGCACTGCGCAACCAGATCGCCACAGGCCGTGTGGGCCACGCTTATCTGTTTACCGGCGTGCGCGGCACCGGCAAGACCACCTGTGCCAAGATCTTTGCCAAGGCAGTCAACTGCCTGCATCCCCAGAACGGTGACCCCTGCGGTGAGTGCGAGATCTGCAGGGGCATCGACAATGGCAGCATTCTGGACGTGGTGGAGATGGACGCGGCCTCCAACAACGGCGTGGACGATATCCGCGACCTGCGTGATGAAACGGCCTACACCCCCAGCGCCTGTCATTATAAGGTATATATCATCGACGAGGTGCACATGCTCTCCACGGCAGCGTTCAATGCCCTGCTGAAAACGCTGGAGGAGCCGCCCGCCCACGTCATCTTTATTCTGGCGACCACGGAGATCCAAAAGGTTCCCGCCACCATCCTTTCCAGGTGCCAGCGGTACGATTTTACCCGCATCGGCCCCGAGGATATCGCCCAGCGTGTGGAGTACATCGCCGGGCAGGAGGGACTGGAGCTGTCCGGCGAGGGGGCGGAGCTTATCTCCCGCCTTGCCGATGGTGCCATGCGAGACGCGCTGTCCATTCTGGATACCTGTGCCGGTGTCACGGCAAAGATCGATGCGGATGTTGTCCGCCGGATGGCAGGTGTGACCGACCGGAGCTATCTGTTCCATATTTCGGATGCGCTGGAAGCGCAGGATGCCGCCGCGGCACTGGTACAGCTGGCTCAGCTGCGTCAGCAGTCGGTGGATGTGAAGCGGCTGACCGAGGAGCTCATTGCCCATTACCGTGCGCTGATGCTGGCGGCCCTGCCCGGCGGGCAGGCACTGCTCTCGGGTGTATCTCCGGAAGAGGAAAAGCTCTATCTGGAAAAAGGCCCCCGGATGGGGCAGCGGGAGGCGATCCGGGCCATCCGGGCTCTGGGCAACGCTCTGGAGCACATGACCCGTGGCAGTGACCAGCGGATAGAGCTGGAACTGGCCCTGTTCAGCCTTTCGGAGCCGCCCCAGCAGGTGACGGTACAGGCTGTGCCCGCCGCTCGGCCTGCGGTCCCTGCACAGGAGGCCCCCAGACCGTTTGCGTCGGCACCGGTCAAACCTTTTGTATGTGCACCGGCGGCATCGGCTCCCGTGCAGGAACCCTCTGTGG
>NZ_JAFREK010000049.1:0-19044 GCF_017377535.1 Faecalibacterium sp. Marseille-Q4137 | reverse complement strand
AGACCGTTGGGGTCGCTTAATTTGATTTTTGTCTAACTTTTGGGGTTCATATCACTTGTTGTCCGGGGGAGTTCAATGCTATAATAAAAAGGACGGCGTTCAGGGCAGGAAGCCCCGGGCGGCCGTCCTTGGTTTGTTTTAAGAGCAAAAGGAAGTTTTTAGGAGTATCGAGATGGATATCACACACATCACCTCATTGTTGGGCGGTATTGCGCTGTTCCTCTATGGTATGTCGATCATGGGTGCCGGCCTGGAAAAGCTGGCGGGCGGCAAGATGCAGGGCGTGCTGCAAAAGCTGACCTCCTCCACCATCAAGGGTGTCATTTTCGGCACCCTCATCACCGGCGTGATCCAGTCCTCCGCGGGCACAGTCGTCATCTGTGTCGGCCTTGTCAACTCTGGCATTATGACCCTGACGCAGTCGGTGGGTGTCATCATGGGTGCAAACATTGGTACCACGGTCACCGGTCAGCTCATCCGCATGGCGGATATCTCGGGTGAAAGCCTTCTGCTGACCCTCATCCAGCCCAAGACGTTTGCGCCGGTGGTGGCATTTGTCGGCTGCATTTTTTATGTGTTCCTGCGCAACGCCAAAAAGAAGAACATCGGCCAGATCATGCTGGGCTTCGGCATCCTGTTCACGGGCATGAGCCTGATGGACACTGGCGTGTCCCCCCTGCGGGAGAGCGCAGCCTTTCAGGAGCTGTTCGTCAGCATGACCAACCCCGTGCTGGGCGTGCTGGTGGGCATGGTCGTCACCGTCATCATCCAGTCGTCCTCGGCCTCGGTGGGTATCCTGCAGGCCTTGTCCAGCACCGGCCTTGTCACCTTTGGCAGCGCCATCCCCATCATTCTGGGTGCCCACATCGGCACCGCCTTTACCCCGCTGCTGACCATCGGCGGCTCCTCCAAGGACGGCAAGCGCGCCGCCCTGATCCACCTGTATTTCAACATCATCGGCAGCTTTGTGCTGCTGGGTGCCATTTACGCCGTGCGGTACACCATCGGCATCCCGGTGTGGGGCGACGTGATGAACAAGAGCACCATTGCAAACATCCACACCCTTTCCAGTGTGGCGGCCATGCTGCTGTTCCTGCCTTTCAGCAGTGTGCTCTCCAAGCTGGCCATGCTCACCGTGCCCAACAGCGCCGAGGAAGCACAGGAGATGAGTATGCCCGTGCTGGACGAGCGCCTGTTCAAGAGCCCGGCCGTGGCCCTGCAGCAGGCCAAGAGCGCCGTGGTCAAGATGTCCCGCCGTGCCGCCCGCAACGTCAGCCTCTCCACTCCCCTGCTGCTCAAGATGGATGAGGACGTGGTGAGCGCCATCAATGTGCGGGAGAACCTCATCGACCGGATGGAGGTGGAGATCTCCAACTACCTCATCAAGATGACTGACCAGGAGCTGGGCGACGACGAGAGCCACGCCGTGACCGAGCTGCTGAACTTTGTCACCGAGTTCGAGCGCATCGGCGACTACGCCGTGAACATTCAGGAAAAGGCTGTGGAGCTCTACGAGAAAGAGGCCTCCTTCAGCGACATTGCCAAGAACGAGCTGAAGCTGCTGGATTCCGCGCTGGAGCAGATTCTGACCCGCACCAACGATGCCTTTGAGAACGATGACATCGCGCTGGCCCGTCAGGTGGAGCCGCTGGAAGAGGTCATCGACATTCTGGTGGAGAAGCTCCGCGACGGCCACATCAAGCGCCTGAAGGATGGCATCTGCTCCATTGATACCGGCGTGGTGTTCCTGGATGTACTGAACAATGTGGAGCGCATCTCCGACCACTGCTCCAACGTGGCGGCCCGTCTGGTGGGCACCAGCGAGGGCGATGACTACGATTCCCACACCCTCAAGAGCCTGATGCACCACAACCCCAGCAAGGAATACTCCCTCATGTACGAGGAGTGCTGCAAGGAGTACCTGACCCCGCTGGCCGCTATGGAAAAGGAAGCGTAAAGGGGCCAATGCCCTGCTGCTCAGATATTGTAGCAAAATCGCAAAACCTCTGCAAAGACATTACGTCAATGCAGAGGTTTTTTCGTTGCCAATTGTCTAACTTTATGGTATTCTGTAAGTGTCGGCCTTCCGACACCATTTTATGGTGAAGGAGGTGATAACCCGTGGAGCTGTTATTCTCATTCATACTGTCCGTCGCAGCAGGCGTAACGAGCAATTACATCTGCAAGTGGCTTGACGCTCAGTTCAAGGCCGGTAAGCACTAACCCCTAGGCAACAGGAAGCCCCTTCGGTATTGAGGGATACCGGAGGGGCTTCTTGTTGCATTTGGTGAACCCGTGAAGAGTTCACGTTCTCATTCACATTTTTATTATATGCCGCCTTCTCCCAAAAGTCAAGGGGTCAGAAGAAGCTCACCTGGCTGCTTTCGGGCAGGTCTGCCAGCACACCGGCGCTGCGCAGGCTTTCCATCACGGCGCTGGTCACGCCGGTGGCCTGCTGGAGTTCCTCCACGGAGATATACTCCTGCCCGTTGATGGTGGCACGCTCCAGCGAGGCGGCGGCAGTGCCGCCCACGCCTTTCAGGGCACAGAAGGGCAGGCGCACCTTGCCATCCTCCACGATATACTTGTTGCCGCGGCTCTTGCCCAGCTCAATGGGCAGGAACGCATACCCGCGGGAGAGCATTTCGTTGACCAGCTGCAGGCTGACCAGCACGTCCTCGTCCTTGGCGTTCTTCTCCTCTTTCAGGCGGCGCTTCACCGCCTCCATGTGGGCGCGGGCCACAGCCGCACCGCCCACAGCGGCCTCATAGTCGATATCATCGCCGCGCACGGTGAAGTAAACGGCGTAGAACTCTGCCGGGCGGTAGAGCTTGAACCACATCAGCCGGATGGCGCTCATCAGGTAGGCCACAGCGTGGGCCTTGGGGAACATATACTTGATCTTGCGGCAGGACTCGATGTACCAGTCCGGCACCTCGTGCTCCCGCATGGCTTCTTCCCAGCCGGGCTTGAAGCCGCCCTTGGCCACCTTGCCCTTACGGACCGCCTCCATGATATCAAAGGCCATCTTGGGCTCCAGCCCCTTGCGCAGCAGGTAGAGCATGATGCTGTCACGGCAGCCGATGACCTCCGCGATGGTGCAGGTGCCGCTGCGGATCAGCTCGTCGGCGTTGCCGGTCCAGACATCGGTGCCGTGGGACAGGCCCGAGATCTGGATCAGCTCCGAGAAGTTCCGGGGCCGGGCCTCCACCAGCATTCCGCGCACGAAGTTGGTGCCCATTTCCGGGATGCCGAAGGTGCCGGTCTGGCTGTCGATCTGCTCCGGGGTCACGCCCAGCTCCTCCGGGCTGGTGAGCAGGCTGTACACCCGGGGGTCGTTCATGGGGATGCTGTCCACGGGGATGCCGGTGTACTCCTCAAAATACTTGTAGAAGGTGGGCATATCGTGGCCCAGCTCGTCCAGCTTGAGCAGGGTGTCGTGGAGGTACTTGAACTCGAAATGCGTTGTGAGCAGGCCGCCCGCCACATCATCCGCCGGGTGCTGGATGGGGCAGAAATCGTAGATCTCGTAGGTATCGGGCACAACCACCATGCCGCCGGGGTGCTGGCCGGTGGTGCGCTTGACACCGGTGCAGCCCAGGGTCAGGCGGTTCTCCTCGGCGTGGTTGACGGTTTTGCCGCGGGCCTCCAGATACTTTTTGACGTAGCCGTAGGCGGTCTTGTCCTGAATGCCGGACACCGTGCCCGCCTTGAACACATTGGCCTTGCCGAACAGCTCCTCGGTATAGCGGTGGACGTTGGACTGATACTCGCCCGAGAAGTTCAGGTCGATATCAGGTTCCTTGTCGCCGTAGAAGCCCAGGAAGGTCTCAAAGGGGATGTCGTGGCCGTCCACCAGCATCCGGGTGCCGCAGTGGGGGCAGTCCTTGTCAGGCAGGTCAAAGCCGTCGTCCACGCTGCCGTCGGTGATGAACTCGCTGTACTTGCACTTGGGGCAGCGGTAGTGGGGCGGCAGACTGTTGACCTCCGAAATGCCGGAGAAGTGAGCCACGGCAGAGGAACCCACCGAGCCACGGCTGCCCACCTGATAGCCGCCCGCGTTGGAGTAGGCCACCAGCTTGACGGCAATGACGTACAGAACAGCGTAGCCGTGGCCGCAGATGGAGTCCAGCTCCTTTTTCAGGCGGTCCTCCACGATCTTGGGCAGGGGGTCGCCGTAATCCCGCCTGGCGTGTTCCCAGGTGGCATCGCGCAGCTGCTGCTCCGCACCCTCGATGCTGGGCGGGTAGGTGCCGCGCGGGATGGCCCGCACGTTGTTGTCGATGGTGGCCGCGATCTTGCGGGGGTTGGTCACCACGATCTCGTAGGCCTTTTCCTTGGGCAGGTAGCTGAACTGCTTCAGCATATCCTCAGTGGTGCGGTAGAACAGCGGGGGCTGGGTGTCCGCATCCTTGAAGCCGTTGCCCGCCTGCAGCACCGTGCGGTAGATGGCATCCTCCGGCTCGGTAAAGTGCACGTCGCCGGTGGCGATGACCGGTTTGTGCAGGTCCTCGCCCAGCCGGATGATGGTGCGGTTGAAGTCCTTGATGACTTCCTCGCTCTCCACCTTGCCGTCCCGCACCATATACTCGTTGTTGCCCAGGGGCTGGATCTCCAGCACGTCGTAGTAGGAGGCGATCTTCTTCAGTTCCTCGTAGGAGCGCCCCTCCACAACGGCACGGTAAAGCTCGCCCGCCTCGCAGGCGCTGGTCAGGATCAGGCCGTCGCGGTACTTGTTCAGCAGGCTGCGGGGCACACGGGGCTTCTTGAAGAAGTAGTTGACGTGGGCCTCGCTCACGATCTTGTACAGGTTCTTCAGGCCCATCTGGTTCTTGACCAGAATGATGAGGTGGAAGTACTTCTTTTTCAGCACCTCCCGGTTGCCGCCCAGACCGGTGTTGATGCCCTCCACGGTGGTGACCTCTTTCTCGGCAAGGTCGCTGAGCATGACGCAGAAGATGCGGCCCAGCGCGGCGGAATCCTCGCAGGCGCGGTGGGCCTCGTAGCTGGGCAGCTCCAGATGCTTGTTGATGGTCCCCTGCTTGTAGTTGTGCAGGCCCGGGTACATGGCCTGTGCCATGGTCAGGGTGTCGATATAGGTCGGCTCAAAGGAAATGCCGCTGCGCTTGGCGGCGGCTTTCAGGAAGCGGATATCGAACGCATGGGCATTGTGGGCCACCAGGATGCGGCCATCCGCGAACCGGAGAAAGGCTTCCAGCGCTTCCTTTTCCCCGGGGGCATCGGCCACCATCTCGTTGGTGATGCCGGTCAGCTCGGTGATCTTGGGGGTGATGGGCTTGCCCGGCTTGACAAAGGTGTCGAATTCCTCCACCACTTCCCCGTTCCGCACAATCACCGCGCCGATCTCGGTCAGGTACTCCACGCCGGGGTCCAGGCCGGTGGTCTCGGTGTCGAACACGCAGAACTCGCCGTCCAGCGGCTGGTCCTTCACGCCGTAGACGCAGGGCACCATATCATCCACAAAGTAGGCCTCGCAGCCGTAGATCAGCTTGAAATCCGGGTCGCTCTTGTGGATCTCGTCGGTGGCCAGCATGGCCTCCGGGTAGCCCTGACAGACACCGTGGTCGGTGATGGCAATGGCAGGGTGGCCCATCCGGTGGGCCAGCTTGACGATGCCGCCCGGGTCGCAGAAGGCATCCATGCTGGACAGCTTGGTATGCAGGTGAAGCTCCACCCGCTTTTCCGGGGCGTTGTCCTCCCGCTTTTTCCGTTCCACGAACAGGACATCGTAGGGGTAGACGATGTAGTCATGCTCGTACTTGTCGTAGGTGCAGTCGCCGCGCACCAGCAGGGTGGTGCCCTTAGCGATGTTCTCCCACTTGGAGCAGTCCTCCCCTTCCTGCGCGCGGATCTTCAGGTTGATGGAGCCGGTGTAATCGGTGATGGACACCGTGTAGATCTTGCGGTAGTTGCCCTTGACCTCGGTAAAGAACACGTCGCCCCAGATCACGCACTTGCCGCCCTCGCCGCCCAGGTCCTTGAGGGGGGTGAGGTTCTTGGGGGTGAACATCTTGCCGTGGAAAATGGTCACGGGCTTGTCGGTCAGGTCAAGGCCCTCCACCTTGATGGAGGGGGCGGTGTTCTTTTTCTCGAACTTGACCACCGGCGGGGCGATCTTGCGCTCCAGCTTTTCTTCCATCTGGCGCTGTTCGGCCTCGCCCACCGCGCTTGTCAGGGTGACTTTGGGCCTGACACCGGTGTGGGCGGCAACGCGATCCGCCAGCAGGCGCTCAAACTCCATCTCCTGCAAAAACTTGGTGCCGTGGCAGACCCCCACCGTGATGTTCTGGCCGGTGATGGTAATCCGGCACCGGTCCAGAAAGCCGTTGATGGGGATGCCGTCCCGCTTCATCTCCTCCATCAGCTCCCGCAGGGCGGCTTCGTCCAGCGTGGCATAGCCAAAGAGGTTGTCGATCTTCAGTTCAAAGCCCTCATAATCCGGCTGCAGGGATGCCAGCAGCCGGGCGCACAGCCCCTTGTCCAGCGGGGCGGCACTGCGCAGGGTAAAAACGACCTGCCGCTCCTGCCGCAGCATCCGGGCATGCTCCACGATCACGCGCCCGAAACTGGCCGCGAAATCCGGGTCCGCCATGAACTGCGGCCATAGCTGAGATACAAGTGGTGTCACGATGGGTTACTCCTTTTGATATTATTTCTGAACCTCTCAGGCGCTTCGCGTCTGCGCCCTCTCCGTCATCCCTGCGGGATGCCACCTCTCCCAAAGGGAGAGGCGATTGCGGCATGACCTTTTGGGGGTGCTGGCGGGGTTAAACCTCTCAGCCGTCGCTGACGCTCGGCAGCTCCCCTAGTAGGGGAGCCCTTGGCAGGCCGTCGCGTTTTCGTGGTCTGGCGCTTCGCTCCTATTTGCCCTGCTGGCGCAAAGTCTTACCCTTGCGGCAGGAGGGCATTTTGGAGCCGATAGGCGATCATTGCGAAAAATGAGCCCTATGCCAAGGCCTCCCCTACTAGGGGAGGTGGCATCGAGCGTTAGCGAAGATGACGGAGAGGTTTAGCCTTCAGCACCCGTTCCCCTTGCAGATGCGTTGGCTCCCCCTTTGGGGGAGCTGTCGAGCGCAGCGAGACTGAGAGGGTTTCCTTAAATCTTATAGATCTCCTCCATGAACTGGTCGAGGATATTATCCCCGGTCAGCTTCTTGATGGGCTGGCCGTGGATGAAAAGGACAGCCTCGCCCTTGCCGCCTGCAATGCCGATATCGGCTTCGCGGGCCTCGCCGGGGCCGTTGACCACGCAGCCCATGACGGCCACCTTAATGGATTTCTTATAGCCCTGCAGGCGCTTTTCCACCTCGTTGGCGATCTCGGTGCAGGGGTACTGGGTGCGGCCGCAGGTGGGGCAGGTGATGACCTCGGGGCCAGCCACGGGGAAGCCCACGGCGCGCAGGATGTTGTAGCCTGCTTCCACTTCCTTCTCAGGCTCGGCGGCCAGCGAGACGCGGATGGTATCGCCGATGCCCTCCAGCAGCATCCCGCCGATGCCCATGCCGCTCTTGAGCAGACCCATCTGGTAAGTACCGGCCTCGGTCACGCCCACATGCAGGGGGTAATCGGTCACGGCGCTCAGCTGGCGGTAGGCCTCCATCATGCGGGGCACGTTGGAGTTCTTGATGGAGATGACGATGTTGTTGAAATCGAACTTCTCCAGCAGGCGGACATGGTACAGGGCGCTTTCCACCATGGCCTCGGGCACGGGCGCGCCGTACTTTGCCAGGATGTGCTTTTCCAGGCTGCCGCCGTTCACGCCGATGCGGATGGGGATGTTCTTCTGCTGGCAGGCCTGCACCACGGCCTTGACCCGGTCGTCGTCGCCGATGTTGCCGGGGTTGATGCGGATCTTGTCCACACCAACGTCGGCGCAGGCCAGCGCTGCCTTGTAGTCAAAGTGGATATCCGCCACGATGGGGATGTTCACTGCGTTCTTCACGGCCTCGATGCACTTGGCATCCGCCGCGCTGGGGCAGGTCACACGCAGGATCTGGCAGCCCGCCGCCTCACAGCGCTTTGCCTGGGCAACGTTGCCCTCAATGTCCTCCACGGGGACATTCAGCATGGTCTGCACCGCAATGGGGTTGTTGCCGCCAATGGTCACATTGCCGATCTTCACTTCTCGTTTCAGCTGCCGCATGGTCGTTTTCCTTTCCGTATCACATTGCCCCGGTAATGAGCCGGAGGATATCGTTGTAAGTTGCAAAAATCATCAGCCCGAACAGCAGCGCAAAGGCCGCCACGGTCAGGCCGCTCTGGATCTTTTCGGGCACGGCATGGCCGGTCACGCCCTCAATGAGCAGGAACACCACTTTGCCGCCGTCCAGCGCCGGGATGGGCAGCAGGTTGAAGATGCCCACATTCACGGTGATGAGCGCCAGCATCTCCAGCAGGTCCTGCCAGCCGTAGCTGGCGGCCTGCCCGATGGCCGTTACGATGCCCACCGGGCCGGAGAGGTCGTTGATGCTCTCCCGCCCCCGCAGCAGGTCGGAGAGGGAGGCAAAGATGATGCGCCCGTAGTAGAGCACGCTGTTGCCCGCCTCTTTCAGCACGTTCAGCGGTGTTTTTTTGATGCCGTAGACTGTAAAGCCCAGGCTCATGTGGGTCTCGCCCTTGTCATCCTGCCAGGTGTCGAACTGCACACCGGGCAGCTCCACCTTTTTGCCGTCCCGCAGAACGGTGAAATCGGCGGTGTAGTCCTCCGTGCGCATCAGCTCATAGAGGATATCGTTTGCCACAAAGCAGCGGCGGCCGTTCACCGCAAGGATCTTATCCCCTGCCTGCAGGCCGGTCTGGCCGCAGAGGGCGTTTTCCTCCACCTGATAGAGGACCTTGCTGGTGATGGGCTCGTTCTGGGCCGTGATGAGGATGGCCATGACCACAAAGCCCAGCACAAAGTTCATCCCGGCACCCGCCAGCATGATGAGGGCCCGCTGCCAGACAGGGGCCTCATTCAGAGGAATACCAACAGGCTTTTCCTCCTCGGGGGAAGTCTCCGCTATGCCAAGGGCTCCCCTATCAGGGGAGCTGCCGCCATCGGCGGCTGAGGGGTTTGACCGTTCCTCCGCCTGCTTGCTCTCGGGGCTTTCCTCCCCTTCCAGCGCCACAAAGCCGCCCACGGGCAGGGCGCGGATGCTGTACTGGGTGCCCTTGCGCACCCGCTTGCACAGCACCGGCCCCATGCCGATGGAGAACTCGTTGACCTGCACACCGCAGAGCTTTGCCACCATGAAGTGGCCGAACTCGTGGATGGCGATCACGGCGCTGAACACGAACACCGCAGCAATAAAGGTGACAATAAAAGACATCAGTTCTCCTTACAGGTGCGCTCTCACAAAGGCGCGGGCCATCTTGTCGCACTCATACACATCGGCCAGGGTGTAATCGCCGCCAAAGCTGTCGCTGTCCACAACAGCCTCCACCAGACGGCCGATATCGAGGAAGCCGATCTTATCCTCGAGGAAGAGCTTGACTGCCTCCTCGTTGGCACCGTTGGCGGCGCAGGGGCCCAGACCGCCCTTCTTGATGGCCTTTTTGCAGGCAGCCAGGCAGCGGAAGGTCTCCTCGTCGGCCACATCGAAGGTCAGCAGCTTCAGGGTGGTAAAGTCCAGCTCGGGCACCACACCGGGCACACGGGCCGGGTAGGTCAGGGCGTACTGGATGGGGATGCGCATATCGGGCACGCCCAGCTGGGCGATGATGGAGTTATCGCTGTACTGCACGGCAGAGTGGACAACGCTCTGGCGCTGCACCACGATCTGGATCTTCTCGGGGGGCAAGCCGAACAGCCAGACCGCCTCGATCAGCTCCAGGCCCTTGTTCATCAGGGTGGCGGAGTCGATGGTGATCTTGGCACCCATGTTCCAGTTGGGGTGCTTGAGGGCATCGGCCTTGGTCTTGCCCCGCAGCTCCTCGGTCTTCATGCCGAAGAAGGGGCCGCCGGAGGCCGTGAGCAGGATCTTGGTCAGGCTCTTGGCGCTCTCCTTGTCCTGCAGGCACTGGAAGATGGCGGAGTGCTCGCTGTCCACAGGCAGCAGCTTCACGCCGTGCTTTGCCACAGCCTGGGTCACCAGGTGGCCGCCCGTGACAAGGCTCTCCTTGTTGGCAAGGGCCAGATCGTGGCCGCTCTCAATGGCGGTCAGGCTGGCACCCAGACCGGCGATGCCCACCACACTGTTCAGCACCACATCGGGTCCGTCCATGGCGGCCAGCTCCTTCAGGCCCTCGGGGCCGGTCAGCAGCCGGGGGGCGTTGGCACGGCCCGCCAGAGCCGCGTCCAGCCGGGCGGCGGCATCGGGGTCGGTCATGCAGACATACCGGGGGTGGAACTCCTCGATCTGCTCCAGGATCTTCTCCACATGGCTGTGGGCGGAAAGGCCGAACACCTCATACCCCTGGGCACGGATGACATCCAGGCTCTGGGTGCCGATGGAACCGGTAGAACCCAGCAGCGTGATTTTTTTAGACATAAGCTACCTCCTGCATTCAGTGATAGAAAACAGCGATGACCACCATGGTGACGAACGGCGCAATGAACATGACGCTGTCGAAGCGGTCCAGAATGCCGCCGTGGCCCGGGAAGATGGTACCATAATCCTTGATGCCGCACTGGCGCTTGACCACGCTGGCGAACAGGTCGCCGTAGATGCCCAGCACAGCGGCCACACAGGCCAGCAGGGCAATGATCACGTACATCGAAACGCCGATGTTGGTGCGGGTGAACGCCTCCATCCGGTTGGCCGCAATGGAGTAGATCACGGTGGCGATCACGCCGAACACCATGGTGCCCAGCACGCCGCCAATGGCTCCCTCCACGGTCTTTTTGGGGCTGACCACGGGGCAGAGTTTGTGCTTGCCAAAGGCTCTGCCTGCAAAGTAGGCGCAGGTATCGCCGCCCCAGGCAAAGCAGAGGATGAGCAGAATAAAGAACATCGCGTCATAGCCGTAGGTCTCCACCGGCAGCAGCTCCTTCAAACGGATAAAGGAGTAGAAGCAGAAGATCACGATGCCGGAAAACATCACCAGACCGCTGGCTTTTGCAAAATCCACCTGTGCGTTGCGCACCACCAGATAGATACCGAAGAACAGCACCATCAAAAAGGAGGCCGGCATGACCAGCCGCCGCCACACCTGATAGCTGGACAGCATGATCAGCAGGGTGTAGGGCACGAACACGGCGTACATGGGCCATTCCTTTCTGCCAAAGCCCAGGGCCTTGAAGATCTCGTGGATGGCGATCAGGGTGATGGCGGCAATGACAAAATTGAACACCAGCGTGTCAAAGGTGAACAGCACCCCGATCAGGACGAGGATGCCCACAATTGCGGTTATGATACGAGTTTTCATTCAAATTTCTCCTTTTGGGAATTGCAAGGGTCAGATGCCGCCAAACCGGCGGGAGCGCTTGTTGAACTCCGTGATGGCGGCATCCAGGTCATCACGGGTGAAATCAGGCCAGAGCACATCCATCTCCACCAGTTCGGCGTAAGCGGCCTGCCAGAGCATGAAGTTGGAAAGGCGCTTCTCGCCCGAGGGACGCAGGATGAAATCCGGGTCCTTCTGGCCGGCGGTATACATGTGGTCGCTCATCATCTCTTCGGTGATGTCCTCGGGCTTGAGGGTGCCCTCTGCCACCTGCTGGGCCAGCTGCCGGGCGGCCCGCACGATCTCGGGGCGGCCGCCGTAGTTCACGGCAATGTTCAGGGTCATGCCGGTCTTGGCAGCGGAGTCCTCCTCCAGCTCGTTCATCAGCTTCTGGAGCTTTGCATCCAGCGCGGCCCGATCACCCAGGAACTTGATGCGGATGTTGCGGTCCTTATAGTTGAAGCCCTTGAGCAGATACTCGCCGAACAGCTTCATAATGGCGGAGACCTCTTCCAGCGGGCGCTTCCAGTTCTCGGTGGAGAAGGCGTAGAAGGTCACGGACGAAACGCCCAGCTCCTCGCAGTAGTTGGCGATATCCTGAAACACGGCGGCACCCTTTTTGTGGCCCGCGGTGCGGGGCAGGCCCCGCTGCTTGGCCCAGCGGCCATTGCCGTCCATGATGATGCCGATGGAAAGGCCCTCGGCAAATTCTTTGGGATGGTTCATAATCATTCTCCTGCGTTTGCGGGGCGGGGGTTCCCTGCCCCGGTTTCGGCAAAAAGTGCCGCGCACTCGTTCCAGCGCACGGCACCTCACACATTTCGTTTCGCCGCGGCGATCAGACGGACATGATCTCCTTCTGCTTTTCCTCAACGGCTGCGTCGATGTTCTTGATATACTTGTCGGTCAGCTTCTGGACCTCTTCTTCCATGGTCTTCTGGGTATCCTCGGTCAGCTCACCGGCCTTCTTCATGGCCTTGGCCTTGTCCATAGCGTCGCGGCGGACATTGCGCACGGCCACCTTGGCCTCCTCGCCCAGCTTGGCAACTTCCTTTGCCAGCTGCTTGCGGCGCTCCTCGGTGGGAGCCGGGAAGTTCAGGCGGATGGTGGAGCCGTCATCAATGGGGGTGATGCCCACGTCGCTGGCCATGATGGCCTTGCTGATGGCGCGCAGCAGGGTGCGGTCCCAGGGGGTAATGGTCAGGGTGCGGGCCTCGCTCACGGCCACAGAGGCCACCTGCTGGATGGGAGTGGGGGCACCGTAGTAGTCCACGCTCACCTTGTCCAGAACGGCGGGGTTGGCGCGGCCTGCACGCACAGCGGCCAGCTCGCGGTCCAGATGCTCCACGGAGCTCTTCATCTTTTCTTCAAATGCCTTGGTGTTGCTGCTCATTGTCCTTTTCTCCTGTTATATATTGTTCTGCACAGGCGCTGTAATTGCTGCCTGTTCCATTCTATGGTACGGGGATGCGGGCTATGCTCAGCCCTCGTAGACCAGGGTGCCAACGT
Organism: Faecalibacterium sp. Marseille-Q4137; assembly: GCF_017377535.1. Classification (NCBI taxonomy): domain Bacteria; kingdom Bacillati; phylum Bacillota; class Clostridia; order Eubacteriales; family Oscillospiraceae; genus Faecalibacterium; species Faecalibacterium sp. Marseille-Q4137. Next base: position 6,147 of record NZ_JAFREK010000049.1, on the reverse strand, counting down.
TCTCGCCCTGCACGGCCTTTGCAATGTTGTCCGGGTCGGCCAGGTCAAAAACCAGGATGGGGAGCTTGTTGTCGCGGCAGAGGGTGGCGGCAGTGCCGTCCATCACAGCCAGGCGATCCTCCAGCACCTTGGTAAAGGTCAGGGTGTCGTACTTTTTGGCATCGGGGTACTTGTGGGGGTCCTTGTCGTACACGCCGTCCACCATGGTGGCCTTGAACATGATGTCCGCGCTCACCTCAACAGCACGCAGAGCCGTGGTGGTATCGGTGGAGAAGAAGGGGTTGCCGGTGCCGCCGCCGAAGATGGCGATCTTGCCGTCTGCCATGGCCTTCAGGGCATCCTTGCGGGTAAAGGCGGGGGCCACCTGCGGCATGGTAATGGAGGTGAACACCTCGGTCTCCACGCCCAGCTGCTCCAGCTTGTCGGAGACGGCCAGCGCGTTCATCACGGTCGCCAGCATTCCGATCTTGTCGGCCAGGGTGCGCTCCATTTTGCCGCTGGAACGGCCGCGCCAGAAGTTGCCGCCGCCCACCACGATGCCGATCTGCACGCCCAGGTCGTGGGCTTTTTTCACGCCGCCGCAGATCGCGTCCATGGTCGGCTCGTCAAAGCCGGTGCCCTTTTCGCCGCCCAGGGCCTCGCCGCTGATCTTCAGAAGGATCCGCTGATATTTCAATGCCATATCAATACACCACCTAAATCATTTCTCTCATCAGGCCGGAGTTTCCCCTGCCCCTGATTTATTCATCTTATTTTACTATAAAATCGCTTCAAAGTAAACAGGAAAAGTGAACAAGCTCTCCCCATCAAAAAAGCAGACAGCCCGCAGGCCATCTGCTTTGCATCACTTATCCCGATAGTGTGAACCGCACTGAACGATTTTGACCACATTGCCATCGATCCGATACACAATGCGGTTGGCATCATCGATGCGGCGGCTCCAGTAGCTGGACAGATCGCCGCTCAAGCGCTCGGGCTTTCCGATGCCCTCATAGCCGTTGCGGTCAATGTCCTTCAGGAGCTGCAAAATGCGTTTCAGCACCTTGCGGTCCTGCCGCGTCCAGTATTCAAAATCTTCCCATGCTTCCTCTGTCCACGCTTTAATCATCCAGATTTACCTCATGGACTGTGCCGCCGGTGGCTTCCATCTCCGCAATGGACTTGCGCAGGCGGGCCATGTTCTGCTCGGAGTAGAACGGGTCTACCGAGAGCTCAAAAGGCAGGCGCTGTTCCCGGGTCATCTTTTTGGCCAGCATGGTCACGGCGGTGGACATCGACATGCCCAACTCGGTGCAGATATGGTCAAAATTGTTCTTCAACTCATTGTCCATACGGATGCTTACCGTTGTCTGAGACATACAAATCACGCTCCTTTGCCTTTAATATAATACGTTGTATGCACAATGTCAACAATTTTTTTGTAAACAAGAGATGAACGCCAAACATTTTGCCCCCAGATATGCAAAAAAGCCCCGAGTTCCGGAGAACTCAGGGCTTTTTTCTGCATGGAGCGGGCAATGGGAATCGAACCCACCTCCTCAGCTTGGAAGGCTGATATACTAGCCGATGTACGATGCCCGCAAATGCAGGATGAATTATACCACGTTTTGGCTCAAATGTCCAGTGCTAATTTTTAAGAACCGGACTTCATGCCCAGATAGACGGTGCCCACGCCCGCAGCGATGTTCAGCAGGCCCATGCCGATGCCTGCCACGCTGGAGAAGTAGGTCAGGGTGGAATCGATGATGAGGTTGCCGTTGATGGTGCCTTCCGGCTCAGGGTACTTCTCGGGGTCCTTCTTCTGCAGCTGGACCGCCACACCGGCAATGTTGGAGACATTCAGGTAGGCCAGCATACTGGTGGCCAGGCCCATAACGGTGGAACCCAGTGCCATCCAGTTGATGGACAGGCCGCCGCTGGTGTACTCCATTTCCTCTTCAGCCAGAGGAGCATAATTCTTGGGATAGTTGATCATGATTTTGTACCTCCAAATGTGTTTCAAGAGGGGTCATCGTGGTTTCATTATAGGTTCTGCGGCTCCGGCTGTCAAGGGTCGAAACTTCAGCAGACAAAAGCAGCGCCCTCCCTTCTTCAGGGAGAGCGCCGTGTTCCGGTTCTCTCTTATTTTTTCTCAGAGCCGCCCTGCTGCTCCTGTTCCTGCTCCCTGCGCAGCTTTTTGATCCGCTTCTTCTCGCTTTCCACATGGGGCCAGGGCCAGGAGAAGCCCTCGTTCTCGCGGCACCATTTGACCAGCGGATAGAACGAGAACGCCAGCCCGAACAGATACAGCAGGACGTAGAGCGCGCCGGAAAGGCTCACCAGCGCGTCCAGCGCGCCGATGAGCGCCATGATCAGGCCCGCCTTCAGGAAGAACAGGCCGTTCTGGCGGCAGTATTCCGGGAAATTCTCCGCCTTGACTGCCTGACGGCCCTGATCTCCCCACACACGGGGATTCTTCATCACCGAGTAGCCGTAAAAAACCATCATCAGGCCGCAGGTAAGCTGGAATCCAAAAAACATATCACACCTCGCAGGTTTTCAGAGAGACTCAGTCGTCGTAGCCCTCGAACAGGGGCTTCATGGCGGGCAGGAAGTCCAGCGTTGCAAAGTAGTCGCGGGGGGTCTCGGCGCGGCGGATGAGGCGGTGAGAGCCGTCCTCGCAGAGCAGGACCTCGGCGCTGCGGAGCTTGCCGTTGTAGTTGTAGCCCATGGCGGAGCCGTGGGCACCGGTGTCGTGGATGTAGATCAGGTCGCCGATGTCGATCTTGGGCAGCATCCGGTCAATGGCGAACTTGTCGTTGTTCTCGCACAGGCCGCCGACCACATCGTACTTGTGGTCGCAGGGGGCGTTTTCCTTGCCCAGCACGGTGATGTGGTGGTAAGCGCCGTACATGGCGGGGCGCATCAGGTTGGCAGCGCAGGCATCCAGACCGATGTACTCCTTGTAGATGTGCTTTTCGTGGATGGCAGTTGCTACCAGCGCACCGTAGGGGCCGGTGGTAAAGCGGCCCATCTCGGTAAAGATGGCCACATCACCCATCCCTGCGGGCACAAGGATCTCCTCAAACTTCCGGCGCACGCCCTCACCAATGGCCATGATGTCGTTCTCGGTCTGGTCGGGGCGGTAGGGGATGCCCACGCCGCCGGACAGGTTGATGTAGCCGATGTGAGCACCGGTGGCCTTCTGCACACGGACTGCCAGCTGGAACAGGATGCCTGCCAGCTCAGGGTAATAGGCATCGGAGATGGTGTTGGAGGCCAGGAAGGCATGGATGCCGAAGTTCTTTGCACCCTTTGCCATCAGCTTCTTATAGCTGTCGATCATCTGCTCCTCGGTCATGCCGTACTTGGCATCGCCGGGCTTGTCCATGACCTGAAAGCCTTCCTCGCTCTCGCCCAGCTGGAAGGTCCCGCCCGGGTTGTAGCGGCAGAAGATGTTCTCGGGGATCCCGGCCACACGGTCCAGGAAGTCCACCATGGTGGCATCGTCCAGGTTGATGTATGCGCCCAGCTCGTAGGCCTTCTTCATGTCCTCCACGGGGGTCTGGTTGGAGGAGAACATGATATCGCTGCCGGTAAAGCCGCAGACCTCGCTCAGCATCAGCTCGGTCAGGGAGGAGCAGTCCACGCCGCAGCCCTCTTCCTTCAGGATCTGCAGGATGATGGGGTTGGGCAGCGCCTTGACGGCAAAATACTCCCGGAAGCCCTTGTTCCAGCTGAAGGCCTTGTTGATGCGGCGGGCGTTCTCACGGATGCCCTTTTCGTCGTAGACGTGGAACGGGGTGGGCACGTCCTGGATGATCTCCTGGGCCTGCTCTTCGGTCAGAAACGGTCTCTTTTCCATAATATACTTCCCTCTCGTTTTTATAGCGCATACGGCTTTGGAGCCGCAGTTGCGAACGTAGTTTACTCCCTCAGTCTGCTTCGCAGACAGCTCCCTCGGAGAGGGAGCCTGACCGCACGGCAAAGCCTCCCTCCCTGAGGGAGGTGGCATCGCGCCAGCGATGACGGAAGGAGTTTACACCTTTAGATTTTTCCGGGTGGGGGTAAAGGTGGGGATCATCTTTTCCAGCTGATCCACCACGCCCTCGTCGTTGTGCTGGGCGGCAGCGGCAAGATCCTGCAGCTGCTGGTAGAACACGGCCAGGTCGATATCCCGGGGCGATGCCACAAAGATCTTGTTGTGCTCGGTGCGGCGCATCTTGCCCTGCTCCTCGTCCATCATCAGCTCCTCGTAGAGCTTCTCGCCCGGGCGCAGGCCCACGATCTTGATCTCCATATTCACGCCCGGCTCGTAGCCGTAAAAGCGGATGAGCTGCTTGGCCAGGTCCATGATCTTGACCGGCTCGCCCATGTCCAGCACATAGATGCTGCCGCCCTCGGCCAGCGCACCCGCCTGCAGCACCAGCTGGGCCGCCTCGGGAATGGTCATAAAGTAGCGCTCGATGTTGGGGTCGGTCAGGGTGACGGGGCCGCCCTTCTTGATCTGAGCCTCGAACAGCGGGATCACGCTGCCGTGGCTGCCCAGCACGTTGCCAAAGCGGACCGCCACGCACTTCATGTCGGTGTTGCCCGCAAAGGTCTGGATGAGCATCTCACAGATCCGCTTGGTGCAGCCCATCACGCTGGTGGGATTGACCGCCTTGTCGGTGGAAAGCTGAACGAACCGCTCCACGTCGTGCTCGCTGGCGCTGGTGAGCAGGTTCTTGGTACCCAGCACATTGTTCTTCACGGCCTCGGCGGGGCTGATCTCCATCAGCGGCACATGCTTGTGGGCCGCTGCATGGAACACCACGGTGGGGTGGTAGGTCTCAAATACCTCGTCCAGCCGCTTTTTATCCCGGATGGAGCCGATCAGCACGGTCACAGGGATGTCGCGGCCGTACTTCTGCTGCAGCTCCATCAGCAGTTCGTAGGCGCAGTTCTCGTAGATATCAAAGATCAGCAGCTTGCCGGGCCGGAAGCGCATCACCTGGCGGCAGAGCTCGCTGCCAATGGAGCCGCCGCCGCCCGTCACCAGCACGGTCTTGCCGGTGAGGTAGCCGGAGATCTTCTCGTTGTCCAGCGTGACCTCATCACGGGAGAGGAAATCGGCGGTGTTCAGCTCACGGAACGCACCCTGCTGGGGGCCGTTGCTGCCCACCAGCTGGGGATCGCTCAGGATCTGCACCGGGCAGTGGGTGGAAACGCAGAGGTCGATGACATGGTTCAGCCTGCTGCCCCGCAGGGTGGGGATGGCAATGATGATGTTGTGGATGTTGTACTGGGTGCAGAGCTGGGGGATCTGCTCCAGCGTGCCCTTGACCGGCACGCCGTGGATGGTCTGTCCCTGCTTGACCAGGTCATCGTCCACCGCCACAACGGGGTGGCCGTAGCTGCTGTTGGATTTGCAGACATTGATGGCCCAGGCACCGGCCTCGCCCGCACCCACGATCATCACGGGGCGGTTGGGGTCCTTGTTGGGCACGCCCCGCAGCCGCTCGCCGATGGGATGGTTCAGGAAGAGCCGCCATGCCAGACGGCTGCCTCCCACCAGCAGGAAGATGAGGACAGCGGCCATGGCGTTGGCGGAATCGAACAGCACGCCGTGGACGCAGAAATGGTTCACGAAATAGACCACCCCCGTGGGCACGGCGATCATGCCGCCCAGACGGATGAGGTCACGCTCCCCGGCATACTTCCAGAGCACATGGTACAGCCCGCCCGCCAGAAAGCTGAGCAGGTAGAGCGCCACGATCCAGGGCAGGTTCTGGTAGAGCAGGGCACGGTTGTGGGGCCACCAGCTGGCCTCCACCGCGCCGTCGGCCCGGAGCAGCAGGGCAAAGTAAAAGCTGAATATCACGATGGCCGCGTCCAGCAGCACCAGGATCATCCGGCGCAGCAGCACCTGCGGCACAAGCTTCTTTGTTTTCTTCACAAAAATCCTCTTTTACATCGGGGCGGGATCTGTCCGCACCCGTTTTTCCCGGCGTTGCCGGCCGCAGGGGCCAAAGCCCCATGCGCCTGTTCCGCCATAATATCCATTGTATTATACTCAATTCTCCCCCCTGTGTCCAGAACAATTCCGATTCTCCGGACTTTTCTGCCGCTCCCTGCGGGATTTTTCTGTCCGCAGAATGGCCCGCACCTCTTCGCCCAGCCCCAGCG
>NZ_JAFREK010000048.1:0-19403 GCF_017377535.1 Faecalibacterium sp. Marseille-Q4137 | reverse complement strand
GTTCTTCCAAAACCTCGTTGTTCGGCACATCCTGCCACATGGCGGGCAGATCAGCGTAGTAGGTGACCTCGTAATGCTCCGGGTCGGGCGTTTTGCCTCGACGATTCAACTCCCGCATAGAAGCAAATCTTTCATCGAGGATTTTTTCGTCATGCCGCAGTTGCATCACCATATAAACATCGCATCCTGCGTTCAGAAATTTCTGCGGGATGTCCGGCATGAGTTCGCCGTCAAAATTCTGGTTCCATTTTTGCTGCATTGTCCACCTCACAGTTCTGGCGCAGACCGTGCAGAGGATTTTGGCGCAGACGTATCACTTGCCAGTTCTGCCAGCTTTTCCAGTGTGGAAGGGCGGTGGTCTGCGCTCAGTTCCTCAGCTTCCGCAACTTTATCCATGACGGCATCGTAGTCCTGCAACAGGCGCCGCCCCTTTTCCAAGTGGTGCGCTTCCAGAATCTGCTCACGAGCTTCCTGAATGGTCAGCTCCGGGGCATCCAGCTGCCCACCGTCCATTACGGAATAATCACTGTGGTAAATAGTGTAGTCCCAGCCGTCCTCACAGGACTGGATAGCAAGATAGCCCTTGCCGCCCAGTTCCCATGCAGCCTGCTCGTCCTGTGTCTGAATTTCGGGGTAGAAGTTTGCATGGTTTCGTTCCATGACCTCGGCAAACTGGCAGATGTGGAACACATTGCCCAGACCGCCCATGTCAAAGTGGTAATCATCCAGATGTTTCACCCGTGCTGTAAAACTGCGCCCATCCGGGTAATCCACCTGAATCACGCCGCCATCTGGAATACGATAGAGGTCGTCGTAGTGGCTGTTGATGAGACGAATATCCTTCGGCAGCGTTTCCGGCTCCCAGATGCGCCGTCTGCCGATGCCCGCCTGTGGGATGTTTTCGAGGATCTTTACGCTTTCCTGTTGGATGATCTTGCGGTCATCGTCCGAAAGCTCAAACAGATACCAGTTCCGGGCAGCAGGAATGGCGTTCCGTCCATCCGGCGGCAGATTCTTTTCCGAGATCTGCCCACTTTCCAGCGGCTCGCCAGTTACCTTGTTATAGGTGGCAAAGCCGACCCCTGCACCGTTTTCCCGGAGATGCAGATAGCGTTCATCATTGATAAGGTAGACCGCTTCTTTTATCTGCTCCATCAGCACCCACCCTCAAATTCCAGCGAAAACTTGCTGCGGCCATCGGCTTCACAGGACAGCAGCACGGTGGCGTTGTAGGTCTTGCCCTTGGCACTCTTGCAGTCCTTCAGACGGACACGCCCATCCCGCAGCAGCTTGTCCGCCACATGAGCGTCCAGCCGCTTGCCCAGACGCTTGAAGAACGCATTGTCCTTCCACAGCACGAAACGGCACTCCCGGTTCTCGCAGAACCAGCCCTTTTCACGCTCCACGACAGGCTTCCCACAGTTCGGACAGACACCAATAATCTTGCTTTTCATAAGTGCATTCGCTCCTTTTTTCATTTCCGTCTTCTTTACCAGTTCGGTAACCATCGTATTGATCTCAGTCATAAATTCACTCGGCTCCATTTCGCCACGTTCGATTTGCAGCAGTTTTGTTTCCCAATCGGCGGTCATTTCCGGGGATTGGATTTCTTCGGGCATCACCGTAATAAGGGCTTTGCCCTTGTCGGTAGGCAGCAGTACCTTGGTTTTCTTGGTGCCCTTGCGCTCCAGAAAACCCTTCTGCACCAGTTTTTCGATGGTGGCGGCTCTCGTTGCCGGGGTGCCGATGCCCTGACGCTCCACGCCCTCCGGCATACTGTCCGCACTGGCGGTTTCCATCGAGTGTAACAGTAAATCTTCCGTAAAATGCTTCGGTGCAGAGGTCTGACCCTCTTTCAGTTCGGCACCGGCAATGCTGCATTGGCTCTGCTCCTGCACATCCGGCAGAACAGCCGCCTCTTTCTGCTTGCCCAACAGTTCGCCCAGCATTTTTTGCTCCATGGCTTTCCATCCCTCGGACAACATCACCTTGCCTTTTGCAGAGAATTCCTCTCCAGCGCAAATGGTGGTGAGCGTGGTTTCTGCATAGCGGTGCGGCTCGCCTACGGCGCAGAGCAGTCGAGCGGCAATCAGCCGCAGAACATTCCGCTCCCCGGCAGGGAGTGCGGCAAGGTCTGCGTTTGCCATGCTTTTCGTGGGCAGCAGCGCATGGTGGTCGGTGACCTTGCTGCCGTTGATGACTTGCTGCACATGGATGGGAACCGGTTCCTCCACGGCAAACGCCTTGCCCGTGTCCGTCACCAGCCCCGGCAGGGATGCCGCCATATCATCGGTCAGGAAACGACTGTCCGTTCGGGGATAGGTGATGAGCCGTTTTTCGTAAAGACTTTGGGCATAGTCCAAGGTCTGCTGCGCCGTAAATCCCAGTAGGCGGTTGGCATCCCGCTGAAGGGTGGTCAGGTCGTACAGCGCCGGCGGGCTTTCGGACTTTTCCTTGCGTTCCATCTTCTGCACCGTGACACGCCCCTCCTTTCGACATTTAGAAAGCAACAGCTCGGCATCCGCTTTCTGTGCAAACCGTTTGCTGGATGCTGTGCAGCCGCTGGTCAGTTCCAGATCTACCGTGTAGAATTTCTCCGGCACAAAGGCGGCGATGGCGGCTTCCCGCACCACCGTCATGGCAAGCACCGGGGTCATAACACGCCCCACCGCCAGCGGTTGGCCGTACAGGCACGAAAAAAGCCGGGACGCATTGATGCCGACCAGCCAGTCGGCACGTTCCCGGCAGAGTGCTGCGTTGTACAGCGCATCGTATTCAGTTGACGGTTTGAGATGGGCGACCCCCTCTCGGATGGCGTTTTCCTCCATACTGGAAAGCCAGAGCCGCGAAAAGGGCTTTTTGCACTGCGCCTGTTGGTAGACCAACCGGAAAATCAGTTCTCCTTCGCGTCCTGCGTCGCAACTGTTCACGATGCTGTCCACATCCGGGCGGTGCATGAGCTTTTGCAGGATGCCAAACTGTTTTTGGGTAGACGCAGACACCAGATACTGCCACCTTTCCGGCAGGATGGGCAAATCTGCAATGCTCCACTTGACGTATTTGGCATCGTAAACATTGGGCGGGGCCAACTCTACCAGATGACCGATACACCAACAGACGAGATAGCCGTTGCCCTCAAGATAGCCGTCCTGACGGCTGGTGGCACCGAGGACTTTAGCGTAAGCCATGGCAACGGACGGTTTTTCTGCTACGATCAATTTTGCGATAAATATCCCTCCATTCTGTTTCGGATTGCAATATGTAAGGCGGCAGACCGCCGCCTTAAAATCAGATAGGTTCGGTATCTTCTTCGCCTGTCTCCTCCGGCTCGTCCTCGGTGGGAATCTCAAAATCGCCCTTGTCCTCGGTATAACCTGCATCGGGGTCGAGGGCTTCTTTTTCTGCATGTTTCTTGTTTTTCTGCTGGACATAGAAATAGAAGCCGCCGCCTGCCGCCAGTGCGATCAGCACGACCACGCCCAGAAAGCCGGACGCGATCTTTGTGACCTTGTTTTCCTTGGGCTGTTCCGTGCCGGATGCCGCCGCTTCTTCTGCGGCTTTCTTGGCTTCTTCCTCAGCTTTCAGCCTGTCCTGCTCTGCCTGCGCCGCCGCTTCTTTTTCAGCAGTGTAGACATCGGCATCTTCTTCCTCCATCAGTGCCAGCAGGTCGGCCTCGTCCACCAGATTCATAAAGTGGACTGTCTGCGCCCCTTTGCTGTTCCTATCAATGACCAGATAGAACGTATTGCCCGACTTGCTGACCAACGTGATAAACTGCTGTCCGCTGCCATCGGAATAGTCGGTGTGGTAATCGTCCACCAGCGTCAGGTTGCCCTCCGGGGTCAGAGCACCGGATTCCTCGTCGGTCACGGTAACGGCATCCGACTCATCAGGAGTGGCAGTCAGGACAGGCTGCTCCACTTCCTCCACAGGCTCACCGCCATAGGCAAAAGCAGGAGCTGCCATGCCAGCGCACAGTGCCACCGACAGCACCAGCGCACAAACCTTATTCATCATCTTCATTATCGGGGTCCTCCTTATCAATGGTAGCACCGACTGCGGACAGCGCAGCCGGGTTCGGGGTAGTGTTTGTAGACTGCCGCAGCAGCGCAGCCAGCTGTTCCGGCGTGACCTTTGCCGTCCGAACCATCTCGTTCACTTCGGCGGCTTCCGCTTCCTGAATCCGCCGCTCAAGGCTTTCGATGCGGTTGTTGATCTTGATGCGCCGCTCCTTCTCTTTTTCCAGAGAAGCACGCAGCTTATCGAGTTTTTCGCTCATACTTTCCTCCAATCATTTTGAGAGCCGCCCAAAACCGGACAGATATTTCTGCCAGTAGGACGAATGAATATCGGCATACTTTATGGGGTCGCCAGCGGACACCATCATGCCGTTGCCGAGGTAGATTCCCACATGACTTTTCCCCGGCGTATCATACGTTCCTTCAAAGAAAACAAGATCACCGGGTTTTGCTTCGGCTTCGGAAATGTGCTGGCTCTTATTCCACAGGCCATTGGCGGTGGTGCGCCCCACATTGTAACCGTTCTGGTTGTAGACCCAACAGACATAGCCGCTGCAATCGAACCCGGTTTCCGGGGTAGAGCCGCCCCAGACGTAAGGCGTGCCCACATACTTTTGGGCTTCCTTGTAGATGGCGGCGAACTCCTCATCAGTCAGGGCTTCTGCAGGAACGGTATAGTCGATTCCGGGTGTGCCAGAGCCATCGGAACCGCCAGCAGGCAGACCACCTTTGAACAGGTACGGTCTGCCACCTTTGGTATCTTGAAAAATCTCATACCGCTTCCACTGATCTTCCGTCAACTCTTCCCGGATAACAACTTCCAGCCCTCGATTCTCTAATTTGGTGTGGAAGATCTTATACTGGTAAGGCACCTGTGTGGTGTAGGGTATACCTGTAAAAATATCAATCATCACTACCGTGCGGTACCGGGTCTGGACTTCCACCCATGTGGTCAGCTTGTACTGCTTTTTGAAGGTCTCCTTCAACTTGCCCTGCACCTCGCTGCGGGTGTAGTCATCGTACAAAGTGGTCAGGAACGAAGTGAGCTGCCACGGGTCATGAGTAATCTCATCCAGATGATATTGATACTCGTCATATCCGGGATGGTCGGTGGGAGTGCGCTTGATCTTTTTATCAAGATCTTTCTCTAACTTTTTGTAGTCCGTTTCTGCACCTTTAATGTCCCGGTCTTCGGCGGTATAGATGGTCTGGCCGCTGACCTGCGTGGTACCACTGAACAGGATGGAACAGGACGAAAATGCCGACATGACCAGTAGCAGGAGTAAAAGAAAAACGCCCACGATCACCAGAACGTGTGCGTTGCTCTTTGCAAAATTGGCAATCCCGTTGACTGCGGTACTGACCACCGATCTTCCTTTGTCGATGATCTGCTCCATACCGGACTTTGCAGCGGTGGTGCCATTGGATACCGTTTTACCGCCTGCGGTCTGTGCCGCTGTACCCGAATGGGCGGCGGCATAGTAGCTTTGCCGGATGTCCTGCTTCTGCCGCCACCGGGAAAGCCAGTTGGAACTGCCCTCGCCGGTGCCGGATGCGCCTGCATCTTGTGCTGCAGTCGGCTTCTGCGGGGAAGATTTTGCGGTTTTGGCCCCCTTCTTGCCCTGCATTTTGGCTTTCTTTTTCAGCTTCCGGGCATAGATGCTCTTGGAAATATCCCGGACATTTCCTGCTGCCTTTTCGCCCTCGCTTAAAGCCTGCGTGCCCACATTATCGTCCTCGTACTGGTCAACCTCCCGATGCACCGCAGATTGGGCGGCAGCAGCGGCATACATGGCACGTTTCTGCTGTTTGGTCATGCGGGATGCTTCATCGGGGGTGATTTCGGCCTTGCCGAAACGCAGGTGCTGGGATTTTTCCACTGCTTTGTCTGCATCCAGTTTCAGCTTTTTCTTTTTGGGCACCGACTGCTCCACCTTGGATTTTTTCGGCGGGGAGCGCGTGGCCGTGCGCTCCTTATCCTCCTCAAATTTCAGCTTCGGCTGATTCTCACTCATGCTTTTCCGCCCCCGTTACCTCGGACAATTTGGTGGTCATGATCTTATACAGTTCCAGATCATGCGGGAAGTGGTCAACAAAGGGCAGAATTGTGTTGCCGTAGAACAGCAGACCTTCACCGGAACCGCTGTGCGTAACGTAGGACAACTGGTGGGGCGAGATGTTCAGCTGCTTGGCAAGAATCTGTCGGTCACCATTGGCCTGATTCAGCATGATAATCATATCCGAATTTTCAAAAATGTTCGACACTTCGGGGCTGGACAGCAAATCTTTGCAATTCTGGGTCAGGCCGGTGGGGATGCCGCCCCATTTGCGGAAACGCTTCCAGATCTCCACGGAATACGCCGCAGTCTGTTCCTCTTTCAGCAAGAGGTGAAACTCATCGACAAAATACCGGGTGGATTTTCCGGCTTCACGGTTGGCGGTCACGCGCCCCCACACGGCATCCTGCACGATGAGCATCCCCAGCTTTTTGAGCTGCTTGCCAAGCTGTTTGATGTCAAAACAGACGATACGGTTGTGGATATCCACGTTGGTGTGGTGGTTGAAAATGTTCAAACTGCCCTTGACGTAGATTTCCAGCGCAGCCGCCACATGGCGGGCTTCCGGTTCATCCTGCGTCAGCAGTGCGTTGTACAGATCTTCCAGCAAGGGCATATTTTCCGGGAGGGGATTCTCGAAATACTTGCGGTAGATCACATGGACGCAGCGGTCAATGACCGTCTTTTCCACCGGCTGCAAGCCCTCTTTGCCGCCGACCACCAGTTCGCACAGGGACAGCACAAAGTCAGCTTTCAAAGCCAGAGGGTTATCCTCTTCCGAGTAGTTGCTGTTGATGTCCATGGGGTTGATATACTGGGTACTGGCAGGGCTGATGTGGATGACCTGCCCATGCAGACGCTCCACCAGCGGAGCGTACTCCGCTTCCGGGTCGCAGATGATAATATCATCATCTGTCACCAGAAACGCATTGCAGATCTCACGCTTTGCGCTGAAGGACTTGCCAGAACCGGGAGTGCCGAGGATAAGCCCATTGGGATTTTTCAGCTTCTTGCGGTCAACCATGATAAGGTTATTGGACAAGGCATTCAAGCCGTAGTACAGCGATTCTTTTCCGCTCTGGTACAATTCCTGCGTGGTAAAGGGGATGAAGATGGCAGTGCTGCTGGTGGTCAGTCCCCGCTGAATCTCGATCTGGCAATCCGCCAGCGGCAGGCTGCTCATCAAGCCCTGCTCCTGCTGGAAATCCAGCCGACAGAGATTGCAGTTGTGCTTCTGGGCGATGCTGGATGCCTGAAAAACATTGTTTTCCAGTTCCTGTTCAGTCCTGCCGGTGTTCAGAACCAGAAAGGTGACGAGGAACATCCGCTCGTTCTGGCTCTGCAATTCTTTCAGCAGGGCTTTTGCATCTCTGCCATAGGTTGCCAAATCCGACGGAATGATGTCGATATCATATCCGGCGCGGATGGCTTTCTTCTGCTCCTCGATCTTTGATCTATCAAGTTCCGTGATGGTGCGCTTGACCGTTTTGATGGCACGGTTCTGGTCAACGGACTGGATGTGCATGGTGACGATCTGGCTGGAATCCATGTCCAGAAAATCCTTCAAAAGCTGGTCGCTGATGTCGGAAGCCGTGATGCTCAGAAAGCTGGCGGCGCAATAGATGCCGCCCATCTGGAACGTCCGGGAGTTTTTGAAGGCAAAGGCGGTGGGCGCAATGGCATCCTTTACCGAAAGGCCGCTTTTCACAAGGTCTTTCCAGTCAAAATGAAATTTGCTGGCACCGTCCATGTTGAACATATCGTGCATAAGTTTCAGCCGCTGGACACCATTCAGGGGCTTTGCCTGCACACCCAGCCGATGGAAATTGTTCAGCAGGTCATTCTGAATGTGGTCGAGCCGGGGCTTGACCTGCGCCATGCTTTCGCCCTCCACACCGAAGGTGATGAACTTGGTCTTGGTCAGACCATTATTGCCCTTGGCAAGCTGCTGGCGCAGCATCTGGGAATACTCCGCACGAACATCGTCAAAGCCGTCCTTCTGGAACGGAATGCGGATGCTCTTTTCAAACTCGGTGCTGTCAGTCGCCATATTCACAAAGGACAGCTCAAATTTGATGGAGCTATCGAAGAAATTCAGAAAACTGCACCATTCTTCAAAAATGGCGGTCTTGTCCTCCTGCTGGGCGAGCTGATAATTGATGTCCTGATACTGGATGGTACGGGTGTAGTAGTTGGGCTTCACCCGACAGGTACCATCCTCAAACATTCGCTGCATGGGGATGGACTGCTGGGCGGTCCGGGGCACAGCAGGCTTTGCGTTCTGCCTGCGCTTCTGCGCAGACTGCGGCTTACTGTGCTTATCGGTCTTTTTCCAAAACGGGATCATGGGTCATGCCTCCCTTCATCAAAATCGCATAGTAGTTGTTGGTCTTATAGGGGCGAATCTTCGGGCGGAGAAACCGGGACTGCACATAGTACGACAGCAGCTTTTCCAAAGGCTGGCCGTTCTTTTCGTACATCCCAAGGAAGAACGCCGGCAGCATCACGGCCATCATGCCGAGGGTGGCGGCAGTGTTGCCGCCGGAATCCCGGAGAACAAAAAACAGCGGCACTCCAATGAGAGCCGCTGTGCCGAAACAAAGCAGTTGCCGCTTCGTCAGGTTGAATGCGACCTTCGATTTTACTTTCGTCAGGTCACGGGGAACTGAAATATACGCAGCCAATCAAACACCTCCTTTAGTGCGCTCCGAGGACGGATTTCGTCACCGAGCTGGTCTTGAACAGGCTGAAACAAAGCAGAACGGTATAGCCCACAATGCTCCAAATGGAGTTGATGGCATCCCCGGAAATCGCCACGCTCTGGATCAGCACTGCGTAAATGGCAACACAAATCAAAATCAAGAAGCCCTGAAAGCCCAGTGCAAACAGGCATTTCAGGTAGTTCTGCCCCATGTGCGATTGCTCGTGGTTGCCGAAGGTTGCCATGGGGATGGGCGCAAGGCTCACCATGCAATATATCTCAATCATTCTTCCGTAGACGATGACGAAAATCACGATGCTCAATATCCGCATGGTGATGCCGATGAAAAAGGATTGCAGGAAAAGCCCGAACAGGGGACCAACGTCCATCTGCATCAGGCTGGATTGCAGCATAGACAAACCAATGTCGTTGACACGGGTATTTCCGGCAATGATGCCGCTGGAATCGGACACTACCTTCTGGGTGATGTCGAACACCGCCATCACAATATCGAAGGTGTTGCTGATGAGCCACACCGAAACAGCGGTCTTAAAAATCCAGCGCATGATGAGGGCAGGCTCAAACTGCGCCATATTGTTGTGCTGGGTGATCATTTCAATCAACTCATAGCAGGCGATGAAGGTCAGGATGATGCCTGCAATGGGCAGCACCACGTTCCGGGAAAGGGCTTCAATCATGGCGAACACTCTCGGCTCAAAGCTGGAGGGCTTGGTGCCCACCTGCTGTGCGATGTTGCCAACCTGTGCGTTTACATCGTCGAACAGGCCAGACAAGTTTGACATAATGCCTGCCGTCAGGATGCCTTTGATCCAGTCGGCAATGGCCTTGAGAACGGTTTCCATTCAGCAGTCACCGTCCTTAGCTGAAGTGGTTGATAAGGGTCTTGAGGAGATTCAGGAGAAAAATAATGTGGGTCAAAAACTGCATAAGACACCGCCTTTCATTGATGGGTGGATAAAAAACACGGCTTGGAGTACGGACATTCAATAAAACTGCAAGCTGCAGAGGGCTCCTTTGTTGCTCAAGCCGCCGTATGGAATAATCGACTCAGAAGCCGATGAAAACAAAAATGCCGACTGCTTTTGGCAATCGGCAATGGCAATAATATTTATACAAGTTCTTCCCAAGGCTCTAGTCCCATTTCTTCCCATGTGACACCATAAGGGGCACCGCCAGAAGTATAACCAGCAATAAAGAAGAAATCATCATTCTGTTCCACGAGTGGCTCGAACACCTGTTTCTTTTTCTTCTTTCTGTGGGGCTTTGTCATTTTTACAGCAGGACGATTCAGTTTTTCCTGTCTGCGTTCCTCACGATGAAGCAGATGTTCCGGCAATCCTTTTTCTGCGAGACGCTGTTCAATAGCGGAATGCTTTTTATTATATACGGCATAGAACTCATCGAAGGAAACATGGTATGGAATGTGCGAAAAAATTTGACGAGCAAGCAACTCATGTTCATCCGGGGTATCAGGAAACCGTTGATTATCGGAAAAGAACTGATGAAGTTCTTTATACATCCGCTCTACAACTTTAGCCTTCTGTTTCTGCTTGAGTTGTTTGTAAGGCTTGTAATCATTCATTCACTATGCTCCTAGCGGTAAGAAAGTGGAAATCAAGCAAGCATCTTGCCCTCCAGATAGGAGCAGCGGAGATAATCAGGATTGGTGTAGTATACGTTGGAATTGAAATCGGAGATCTCATCCGTGATAAACGACGAAAAAACATCCAGAATTGCCTGTGCTGCATCATCATCCTTCATGGTGGACAGCACCAGCCCCTGGTACAGCATTCCGATGGAGGTTGCAGAAGGAACCGTATAGCGGCACTCTGCGGCGGTATCAAAATCCCCATCCGGGATGTTGAGATCTTCAATCAGTTCATCTGAAACCTGCTCAAAGGACAGGCAATGGTTTACTTCTGCCAGCCGGAGCTGCCGTTCGATGTCGGCTTTTGTGAAGTGACGAATCACATCCTGCCGATGATTTTTGGTCTTGCGGGCAATGGTCTCGATCAGGCTGCAAACATAGAGAACATCATTTTTCTGCTTTTCGGTCATGGATGGGTTCACTCCTCTCAAAGGTCAGGCAGTGCAAAGCGTTTACGGTATGAAAGCTGATCTGGTGTGTTGGATGCTTGAACTTCGCCAATGCCCAAAATGCTTCACGGCTGATTTGCCCGGACGTAAATCCGTTGACGTAATCCCAAATGGTGTCGTCTGCCATGGGTCCCTCAACAATATCGTAGGGATGGGTTTCACCTGCACGACATTTTGCAATAAAATCCAGCCATTCGTCCGACATTTCAGGGAAACGCAGGATCTTCAGGTCGGGATTTTCTACATAGCGATAGATGTTCACAAGGCCATCGGCAGAACGGCGGTCTGCCCAGCGGTAGGCTTGCTGATAGTTGTTCGTGCAGTAGAATCCCCAAGAAAAGTCCTTTGTATACCGTGTGATGCGGATTTCGGGATAGACAACTTCTTCTTTACTGCCATGATACAATAAAATCTCGCTCATCTGCTTCACCTTCTGTATGTGAGATAGTTACTATGGCTTTCCCTATTTATAGTATGTACCGGGCGGCAATCGCCGCCCGCTGTTCTTAACCGAACAGACCGCTCAGCAGGGGAATCAGGGTAATGCCGACCAGAGCAACGCCGCCGCCAGCCATGAGCTGCTTCATGCCCTGACTCTTGCTGCCGGGGTTATCGTTACCATAACCTTCCAGCAGGTTGATGGCACCCCAAACACCGAGACCGGCACCCAGAGCGACAACCAGAGTCTGAAGAACTTCGATCGCAGAGTTGAAGAATTCCATAGTCTTTTCTCCTTTATTATAAAGCGTTTCCGGTCATTTGTACACACCCGAAATCTTGTGGTTTTACGCTGCATAACCGTAGCAAGGCTGATTTTCTGGTGCACCTTTCTGACCGGGGTAAAATAAAACCGCCTACCGGGTCAGGCAGGCGGGAGCGAATCAGCGTCAATCACAACAAATTCATCATTGGGATTGATTTTTTCTTTTCGGTTCAGATACTTTTCAATATCGAAGGTGTTTTTGGGGTCGTAGTCCGAGGTCAACTTGTAGTTGGGGTGCTGGGTCAGGTCGTACTTGTCAGAAAGAAAGGGACGCACACCTCGCAGCTGCAAAATACACTTGCCGCCGTCCAGCACTGCCAGTTCGTCCCGGCTCAATAATTCATGCCCCATCTTCTGGAACGTAGTGCCGTAACTGGGGCTGTTGCCACGGGTGTCCGAGGTGTTGAATGCGTCGATGGTCTCCTTGCCCAGCATTTCCGACAGGTCTTTCAGGGTAGTAGGTTCCGAACCGCCCAGAAATATCTGGCTGTCCATGTTGCCCACAATGGTGTCTGCGTTGTCCTTGTAGATGGCTTTCAACTGGCTTCTCGCCTGCAAAACAAGGCAGGCGGAGATCTCACGGCTGCGGATGGTCGCCACCAGTTTTTCCAGATTGGGAATCTGCCCGATGTTGGCGCACTCGTCGATGAGACACCGCACATGGACAGGCAGCTTGCCGCCGTACACATCATCTGCTTTATCGCACAGCAGATTGAAAAGCTGGGTGTAGACCATCGAGATCAGGAAGTTGAAGGTGGAATCCGTGTCCGACATGATGAGGAACAACGCCGTTTTCTTATCGCCCAGCGTGTCCAGTTGCAGTTCATCGTACATAGTGAGGTCACGCAACTCTTGGATGTCGAAGGGGGCTAATCTGGCACCACAGGAAATAAGGATGGATTTTGCGGTCTTTCCGGCAGCCAGCTTGTAAAGTTTGTACTGCCGCCCGGCAAAGCTGTTGGGCTTCTTTTTTGCCAGTTCCTCAAACAGCAAGTCCACAGGGTTCTGGTATTCCTCGTCATCCTCCAGTACCTGCATGGTGTTGAGCATTTCCAGCAAAGTAGCGAAGTTTTGTTCCTCCACCGGGGCTTCATAATGCAGATACGCGATCAGGGCAGTGAGCAAAAGACGTTCGCTTTTCTCCCAAAATGGGTCCCCACCGGACCCTTCGCCTTTGGTGTTGGTCATCAGGGTTGTGACCAGTTTGAG
This sequence comes from Faecalibacterium sp. Marseille-Q4137, assembly GCF_017377535.1. NCBI lineage: Bacteria > Bacillati > Bacillota > Clostridia > Eubacteriales > Oscillospiraceae > Faecalibacterium > Faecalibacterium sp. Marseille-Q4137. The sequence continues at coordinate 6,536 of NZ_JAFREK010000048.1, read as the reverse complement.
AATGTCCTTTTCGCTGTGGACATAGGCGAAGGGGTTATAGTGCATGGACTTTTTGAAGTTGATGGTGTTCAGGATTTTCAGCTTGTAACCGTTTTTCAGAAGTGCGTTCCCGCACTCGACCACGATACTACCTTTCGGGTCAGTGACCACATAGGAACTATGACATTGTAAAAGGTTGGGTTTAAGCCAAAATCTCGTCTTGCCGCTGCCGGAGCCTCCCACCACCAGCACATTTTTGTTCCGGGCGTTTTTGGGGTCCGGTGGGCGGTTGGACATCATCAGCCGTTCCGTTTTGGTCAGGATGATGTTGTCTGCAAACTTGGGTGCCATGAACGGCTCAATATCCTTGGCGGTGCCCCATGAAGCGTTTTGTCAAGTGCTTTTCGCAATTTATTGACGCAAAACAGGATTTTTTCAAGAGAAAAGCCCCATGCGGTCAACATGGGGCGAGTTGATAAAGTGAAAGTGCGAAAGTGCAAGGTGCAAAGGCTCTGCGTTTTGCACTTTCATTTTGCAGTTTCGGGCGGCTGCTTCTTCTTGATGAAGTTGTACCATTGACTTCCAACGCGCCTTGCGCCCAATATGCCGCCCATGCTGCGCTTGGCATTTTGTACCGTTCTTTCGGATATTCCGGCTTCGGCTGCCGCCTTGACAATATCCTCGCTTGCCATTTCCTTACCGTCTGCAAGTAAATCGAGTATCAACCTTTCCGCTTGCTCGGTCTTGGTTTCGGTGTTGCCGCCTGTGCCGGACAGCAGTTCATCAGCGGTAATGTCATATTCGCCTATCCATGAAAAGCCGCTTTCCGCGCCCAACGAAAACGCCATAGGCTTACCCTCCGGTGCAAGGGAAGATTTGTCGTGAATGATAACGCGCACATTCGGCTCTCGTTTCACGCGCCCTATGAGCAGCACACTACGAGCGGCGGCTCGGAAGTCGATAGAGCCTAATCCCCGGTATGCGCTCTGACCTCCGGCAGCTTTGTTCAAGTGCCCGATAAGCACAACGGCACACCCGGTACGCTCTGCAACTTCGGCAAGGCGGCGAAAGATAGGGCGTATTTCGTTTGCCTTGTTCATATCCGTTTTTTCGCCTACATACGCCTGTATGGGGTCAAGGATTATAAGACGCGCCCCGGTCTGCCGGATTGCCCTTTCTATGCGTTCATCGGATAAGGACAATTCCTGTTTGCCCTCGTCAATGACAAGTACCCGGTCAAGGTCTGCGTCCGCTTCCATAAGGCGCGGCTTGACGGTATCGCCCAAACCGTCCTCTGCGGTCTGATAGATAACATTAAAAGGCTCATGCTCTGCCATAGCCGGAAAGGGCTTGCGGTTGGTACAGGCGGCGCAAAGGCGCAGGGCAAGGGTGGTTTTTCCCTCGCCGGGGTTGCCCTGTACGATTGTTACCTTTCCAAAAGGGATATACGGCTCCCATAGCCATTCAACGGTCTGTGTGTCAACCTCGCTCATGCGGATAATTTCAACGGTTTCTTCCTGTTGCGGCTCACGCAAGCCATAGACAGCTTCGCGCAGATATTTTCCGTCTGTAATTTCCTCTTTACGCTGTAAAACCTCGTTCCAGTCTTTGAACAACGGTACAAGGCGATTGACGGTGTAGCCTTGGGGGATAATGCTGTTAAGGCGGCTGCAAGCGTCTGTCCCGGCTTTGTCGCTGTCAAGGCAGAGATAGACGGTCTTGATATTCGGACGGTCAGAGAGAAAACGCAGCAGGGCTTTTTCACTCACGCCGCCCAATGACAGATAGCTTTGTTTCTGCCATTCCTTTTTGAACAGGCAGAGGAAAGATAACAGGTCAATGGGGGCTTCAAAGACAAAAAGCCTTTCGCCCTCGCCCCGGTAGCAGAAGTTAAAAGTCTTGTCGCTGCCTTTCACATCAAGCCGGAAGCTGCCCACCGTTCCCCGTTGGTGGGCATATCTCGGTATGCCGCTTTCATCTCTGCCGACAAATACGGCGTTATGGTGGGCGGCTTCCTCGTAGAGATCTCCGCAGGAAAAGAAAAAGCCCGACACATCTTCATCAATGCGCCGGGCGGCTGTAAGGTAGTTCCTCGCTGTTTGGTTGTCGGGGCTTTTGGGTGGTAGTCTGAATTGCAGATAGACGGGTGGGGGTGCTTCGCCCCGTTCGCCTATCAGCATTTCAACGGCTTCAAGAAAACTTTTGCCGTAAAACTCCATGACAAAATCAATCGGACCGCCGCCTTTGCTCTGGCTGTGCCGATACCATCTGTTTTCTCTGACCGTCAAGCTGTCGTGCCGTTTCCAACGGTACTCCTGTCCGGCGCGTTCAAGCTGTTCGCCCTGGGCTTGCAGGAATGATACAAGGTCGGTCTGATTTGCCCGGTCAATCTGTTCTTTGGTGTAGGTCATAGGGAAATATCCTCCTTTTTGCGTCTTGGTGTTTGGTGTGTCTGTTCCTGTGTGCGCTGCTCGGCTTGCTCTACAATATCAATGCACTTTCGGATTTGCTGTAACTCCTTAACCTCGCTGCGCTTTGTTTTCAGTTCTTCATATTCGCCTGTGGATTGGGCTTTCAGTTCGTCAAATTCTTTCTGCCACTCGGACACCTTGAAAGACTTTGTACCCTCCGGCAGATTTGCGTGCAGGAAACGGTTGGCGGCGTTCCAGATAATGAGGTCGCTTTCGTGGGCTTGCTCAAATTTTTCTCTCTTTTTGCCCCATCCGTTTTTCAGCGTTTTCAGTTCATCGTGAATGGGCTTCAAGCGGTTGTAGTTGCTGCCATGCTCGATAAACTTTTCCAATGTCCTCATGCGCTTCTGCTTGGCAACAACGCTTGTATTCAGCCGCTTTGCTTCTTCATCAACAGAGGAAAGGGCAGCGTCCAAATCTTCAAGGGTAGCAATGCCCTTGCTTTGCAGATAGACAATCGCCTTGCTGATTTTTTGCAATTCCCCGGCAGTATGCTGTTGCTGCCAGCCCTGTGAATACTTCCGGCTTTTCTCTCGTTCAATGCTCAAATACCTTGTAAGCAGCGTGGCAATATCGGGAGAGTGCGGGGCAGCTTGCAGTTGCTTCTTAGCGGCGAAAACCTCCGCAAGCCATTCTTTCAAGCTGTCGATATAGCCCCGGATTTCCCGCATAAGTCGGTTGGTCTTTTGTATCATGCGGTTGATTTCTCCCTTGTCGGTGGCTATGCCTTTCTTCTCCATTTGGGAAGCTGCAACACCCATGTGGACGGTGGGGAGTTCCTCAATACCACGCTCTGCATGGCTGCGGTGGTCGATACGCTCCGCGCTGCCGCTTCGCTCTAAATAGTCGTTGGCAAGGTCAGCCCACGCCTTGCGCCATAGGTCGGCGTTCTCCTGCCTGTTCCAGTCCATAAGGTCAACCTTGCGCGTCTTGTATCTGCCGCTTGGCAGCTTTACGCGCTCCCCATTTTCGTCAAGGACATATTCCTTTTTTGACTTCGCCGCCCATGTGCCTTTTTCATCAAGGGGGCGCATAGTCAAAAGGATATGAGCGTGTGGGTTGCCGTTGCCTGTGTCGTGGATATTGAAGTCGGCGCACATTCCTTTGGAAACAAATTGAGAGGAACAGTATTCCCGGACAAGGCGGGTCTGTTCCTCTCTTGAAAGTTCAACAGGTAGGGCGATTTCGATTTCCCTCGCAAGCTGTGAGTTATTCGATTTTTCGATTTGCTCCACGCTGTTCCATAGAATAGAACGGTCAGAGAAAGAGGGTGGGGCATGGGGCGGCAGCATGATTTCAGAATGAACAACGCCGCCTTTTCTTGTATAGTCGTGGGTCAGTCCGTCCCACTCGTTTGTCAGCTTCTCTCCGGCGCGGTAGGCTGCTGCGGCTACGGCAGATTTGCCCTTTCCCCGGCTGACAATCTTAATGCTGCAATGGTAGATTGCGATAGTATCACCTCCCGATACGGTCAACAAAACCCCATGAAAGTGAATAGCTTGCAAAGCAAGGTGTTCGCTTTCGTGGGGTACACAAAAGGGTAGACAGCGCAAGCTGTCGCAGGGAAAGTGTAGGTTTCCCTGTCGCGGCGCAAGCCGCCAATCTCTGCACAAGGCAATAATGCCCGGTGCGGAGATAAAGCCCTCGGCAGAGCGCACACGCCCGTTAGGGTGTATAAGTGCGCCCTTGTGTGCAAGGGTAATTCTTCGGTGTCGCTTCTCCGGCTCGTTTTCTCAAAAACTCCTGCGCTTTGTCGCTGAAAACCGCGGTGTAGAGGAAGTCGCGGGCTTCCTGTTCTGACATATCAATGAGTGCCGGGACAAGGCTTTCAAGGTAGCCGCCCCGCGAACAAAGACGGTGGTTGCGCTCCTTGCGCTTCTCAATGGCAAGTTTGCGGTCAAGCATTTTGTTCCTGTTCTCATACTGCCGGATTTTCTTCTGTGTCAGTTCCATTTCGGCGTTACATTCCTCGATGGTGGTCGGTGGTTTTTTCTTCGACATGGTAGCCCTCCTTTTTGATTTTTAGTAAAAGAAAAGGGCGGCTACTTCGGTTTGGAAATAGTCGCCCTGTTGGGGAATTATGTTATTGTTATTTGAATAATATTATTCTGCCGCGTCTGTGTTACTTTTATCTGCTTTCTTCATTTTCAAGGAGCCCAAAATAAAGACAGCTCCGAAAATGAAACAAAGGACAGACCAGATAGCAAGGTCAGAGAAGCTACCGTAATTTACAATTCCCAGCAGTCCGCCCAACAGATAGAATACTCCGGCAACAATTCCGCCGCCTTTGCTCTTTCGGGTTGCTACTCCAACGATGCCTGCAATCAGCATACAGAAAGCAAGCAACATTCCTGATGTTCCGCTTACTTCGCCGTTATCTGCTAAAGCATTTCCTAATCCGGCAGCGCAAGATTGAAAAGCTACTAAAACAAATAAAACCATGCTGATAATTCCGATTACTAATTTTGCCGTTTTCATGTTGCACACCTCATCTCGTTACGGATTTAATGTAATTACCTCATTTGCAAAATCTTCGCCCATAAAATCATCAGCATCGTATGCTCTAAACAGGACTTCGATTTCTTCCACTTCGGTAATTCCGTTTTCCTCTAAAGTTGTATCAGACCATGCCATAGAACTAAATGCACATTTTCCGGCAGAAACAGAAGTTGCATAGAATGGGTCTGCCATAAAGCCGTTTACAGATGCGTCATCAACGCTGAACATTACCGTTTTGTCTGTCTTGTTCAGCAAGAACAGATTGGCAGTATAGCCCCATATCTCATCATCTTCATAGCCTGTTACGATAACAGTAACATAATCATTATCGATAATCACATTATCAGTAGCCTGTGCTTCTCTCACAAATGCAACAGCGTTTTCTTCTCCGTATGGATAGACATGGATTGTTTCCTTTCCAACAGGGTCAGCAGACCAATCATTGCTATCATACACCTTGAAAGTCAATTCAATATCTGTGTATTCAACAATACCATTTTCCTCAAGAGTATCGGTGCTAAAGTTGATTTCTTCGTTAGCCTTTTTGCCAGCAGCTACCTCGCTTGCAAACATTGGATCGCACTGAACACCATTGATGGAAGCACTCTCGACAGAGAACATATAGGTTTTCTCTGTGGACTTGTTTTCAAGCTGTGCTTTCAGAGTGTAGCCCCACATATTATCGGGGTCGATTTCGGTAATTTTTACCGCACACTCTGCGTTGTCAATGGCAACAACTTCCTCAAATACGATTTAATTTTCGGTGTTGTCGTTTTCGGTGCTTTCTTCATTTTGAGAAGAAGCGGGGGCATCGTCAGATGCGTCAGGTGTCGCTTCTCCGCCACAAGCTGCAAGAGATAGCACTAAAGCAAGCGAAAGAAGCAAGGTTACAAGTTTTTTCATTCCATTCCCTCCGTTATTAAAAAGTGTAACTTTCCAAATTTAAAAAAGCGACTCATAGAATTATTTCCTCCCGTTAAATAATAGATAACTATTAAAAATAGACAATACTTGCTCATAAGTAATGGTACTTAAATTGTTTACTTTGGCGTGTTTCATTGCTTGATGAAACTGATTTTTAGTAAACAGTTGACGATATTCTCGATTGACCCATTTTGAAACAAAGTACGTATATAGCTTCCAATATTTATCTGGAACATCTGTGGTATGGCGGGTAAGTTTTATTAAGACACTGTTTACTTTTGGTTTAGGATGAAAGCATTCCGCTGGCAGCTTAAGCAATTGCTGAATCGAGACTTGAGTGTGCAAGAGCAACCCTAGTGTTCGGTGAATATCCAAGGTACGCTTGTAGAATCCTTCTTCAACAATCAGATAGATGTCAGACGCACGGCTTTCAAAAACCACTTTTTTAATAATTTGTGTGCTTAAATGGTAAGGAATATTCCCAACAATTTTATACCTCTGTTTGTTAGGGAATTGAAACTGTAGAATATCTTGGTGAATTAAAGTGACACGAGTATTCAGTTTTAATTTTTCTGACGATAAGTTGAATAGATGACTGTCTAATTCAATAGACGTTACCTGTTTACTTATTTTAGCCAGTTTCGTCGTTAAATGCCCTTTACC
>NZ_JAFREK010000047.1:0-19568 GCF_017377535.1 Faecalibacterium sp. Marseille-Q4137 | reverse complement strand
TGTTGAAATGTTAATCAGTTAGATACCGCCAGACGGTTTATTTAGAACGAGGTTAAGTTGGAACAGCCGATGCCACACTCGGAACAAACAATAGCGGAGGCCGTACAAGATATGTGCTAGTATGGGAGAAAGATGGCATATCACATACGATCATTGGAAAGATACCGCGTGAAGAGATTCTAAAAATTGCAGAGAGCATTTCCTAACTGGCTGAATTTTTGCCCACACGCTTGTAATTATTTACAAATGTGTGGACACTTTTTCGTTGAAGCGTCCAAAGCTGACAAGATTTTGAACTTTTTTCAAAAAAGCTGTCACAAACGCAGTGTGAGCAACGTTGACTAAGCAAAAGCTCCTGGGGGAGTGTACAAAATGGAGGTTATTCATTAATCAAAATGACGAAAGAAGAAATCATTTCCATGCTATCAAAGGAATTGAACAGTGAATGGACGAATGGAGTCACATGTTTGATGGTGGAAAATTCCGATAGCTATATTCCAGTAATAGTTCATCACAATAAAAATGAACTTATTGTTGAAGTAGGAGAACAAGACAAGAAGATTTACCGCATCGGACGAAATGAGCTAAATAAAACATCTTAGTCATCACCAAAAAAATCATTGAAATCAGTCACAATTTGACGCATAGAATATGAATTCAAACTTGATATGAGGTGATTCCAATGCAGAAAAAATAGAACACATATTTCGAAAATATTGCTACCATCAAACTGTCAAAGAATACAAGTCAAACGGTTCTTTGATTCGTTCTAAAACGGATTACTATCAGGCTATTGGTGGTTAAGTCACTCCGTTTGTAAGGAAAGGGTTGAAAATGGATTTTCTTAAACAAAAAGGGCCATTAGCAAGAGAATTCTGCAACACGTTGATTTACATTATTTCGTTAGTGTCATTAAAGCCTTCAAGCCTTCAGAGGGTGTTGACAGAACTTCAATGGAATGGGATGTGGTTCTTTTCTCTGGCATTTTTCGCTGTCATCTTTATGGAAATGCTGTCCGATTTTTTGCTGGTTACAGATCGCTGCACTGCATGGAAAGCATTAAATGGAAATGTCAGCGAAGCCGAATTTCACAATCTTCAGCAGATTGTCCTATGCGAAAATCAGAAAGTTTCCATTGAGAAGAAACTTGCAAGTACGATACTACTGGTTCTGATGATATGTGCAACTGCTGCATTTGTGTGGTTTACCTTTTTGGTATAAGGTTTTGTTATGAAAGAGATAATTATTATACCACATATTGGAATTGGACAATTAAAATTAGGTATGGCACCAGATGAGCTAGAAAAAACTCTTCTGCAAATGAAGAGACAATGGTCGAATTCTTCTAATGAAGCAATGCAAATGGAACGTTGTGCGGAAACCGATGACCCTAATTTGATAACCGGACGATATATGGATAATGATTCGTTCTTTCTAGTGCAGTATCGGAACGGAAAAGCTACTGAAATCGGCATCCAGAGAGATCTGTCTAAAGTTGCGTCAATAAAACTGTTCGGAATGGACATGTTTAATACAACCGCCGAGTGTATTATTGATAGCTTAATGAAAAAGGACAAAGTTATTTGCAACGAAAAGGACTTGCAACTTGGGACGGAATATATTTTTCCCAAAAGTGGAGTCCGACTCTGGAGAGAGCGAGCATTTCATCCCAAATTGTTGAAAGACCCGTTATACATGGAAGAAATGCAGGCGGTATTAGAAGACGAATACCAGTATCAGTATTTTCAGATGGTCACCATAATAGATTGAACTACTAACTAAGAGCCCTCTATTTGTAACGACTGCAAGTAGAGGGCTGTTGATCTGTTTGGAATATTTCAATTAAAGGTCAATCTTCCAGTCTGCCATGGTCGCAGCCAAGTGAAAGGTAGTGTTCAATCTCACCACTCAGCACAAGCTGGGCGTACTCCAATGGCTTATTGTAGAGCAGCCAGTCCAGTTCTGCCCGCTGTGCCGGGGTGTTGCCGTACTCGTCCTCAATGGCAATGCAGTCGATGGCAACAGCAGAGCCGTCCGCAAACTGGGCTTCCACCCGGTTGGTGTCCATATTGTAGTGGCAAGAAAGCAGTTTGTTCATAGTCGTGTCCTCCATGACTTGATTTTGATGTTCGGCCACTCAAACCAATGCCGTCAAGCCGGTGGGGGATAGAGCGATTTTATTTGTCGGGGAGTAAGTGCACGGTTTCTGCACGGATTTTGCACGGTTTCAAAACGTGCAGAAGGTGCTTTTCGTTACAAAATCCGACAAAGGGTGCAGAAATTACTGGGTGAAAAATCACGTTGTCTTGATTAAAAATAACGATGACTCGAAACTTCCATAAATTGAGACGAACCGGCGGCTTGCTCTCTTAATCAGTGGGCCCAGGGTTCGAGTCCCTGGAGGTGCACCAAACCATGAAAATCCGAACCTTTTCTCGATAGGAGAAGGGCTCGGATTTTTTGTTTTCTTCGGAAACGAGAACAATGGCTCTTCCCTTACGGCTGTGTGTCCAAAACCTTATCAGAAGAAAGACCGTATCACGAAGGTCACAACAGTAAGAGTGCCGTAAGGCAGAAGGGACGCAAGATTATGAAGTACGATGCAAGAGCCTGTCAGTTTAACATGGGCACCGGCTGTGTGGAGCTGCTGCTCCGGGATGGGCGCAAAATTTCCATCAACTGCACCGGTGTCGAGGATGCACTGGATGTTACCATGGCGCAGAGGTCTGAACTGGACTACCTCATCTACAATGACCCGCTGGCGTATGCAGAGCTAATTTTGAACGGTGAGCCAGAGGAGTATCTGAGAAATGCGGCTGGAAGTCACGGATTAGAGGACTGAACGCAAAAACAGGGTGCGCCCTGCCGGACGCACCCTGCAAAAATCCACACACGATAAGTAAGGCAGGGAGTTCCCCGACGGGAACTTCCTGTTTTTCTTTGGTTGCGATATGAGCCTGTTCCGCCTGCCATGCAGCAAATTCCCGTTGACCTTCCTCGCTGTTCCAGCAGGCAAGGATCGCCGGATAGAATGCCCGTGCCAGTCGTTCGATGGCTTCATCGGGGTAAGGGGAAATATTTGTGGACTTTTTCTTTTTGTTCAAACGCACACTCCTTTGGATTTCTGTTGACAGCATACAATGTGCCTGTTGTTATGCTGTCTGCTCATCCTCTGCGAGCGCAGATTCCAGCGAAGCAAGGTACTCCTTGTGCTTGTGGATGATTTCGAGAATGACTTCTCGCTGTGCTGTGTCTGGCATAGTTCTCAGAAGATAGTCAAACTCTGTGCGGAAACGTGTTGTAACGTGTTCCAGTGCGACATAATCATGCCGCACTTCTTCCGGGTAAGCATCGCTGTCGTAAACCGATTCGATTTTCTGAAACGGCAATACAGGTGCCTTTCCCGGTTCCCGGATGATGCCATCGGCATCCGGTTTCGGTTCAACTTTCAGTTCCGGGTGCAGGATTTCCTGCAAGGTCTGTGCGCGGGCATCATAGTTGGCTCGTGCAAGGCGGTGCATATCAGCCTTGCTGACTTTTACCTGTTTGTTCAGAATCTTCTCCCGCATACCGGGAATCAGGGATTCAGCAATTTCAACACCTTTCATGTACTTCGATGCGCGAAGTACAGTTGCCTTGCTTACACCATTTTCCTCTGCGATTCGTTCGCAGGTTTTCATGGCTTCACCGGAGTTATCAGTTTGAGAACTCCGGTGAAATCGGCCATTTTCATCATGCGATTCTTTGCGGGCTTCGCCATGAGAGGATTTTTCCGCTTCATATTGCTTCCCGATGAGGAACAGCTTCTGCTCCGGGGTGAGGTTGCGCCGCCCCAACTGATTCTTGCAGATCCATGCGAGGACTTCTTCTCTGCTTTCAAATCGGAGCGGCATGGTGGAAAAGCAAATCTCCGGGTGCTTCTGGAGAATTGCATAACGATTGTGGCCGTCAACGAGGGTGTTGTTCCAGACGATCAAAGGAGAGAGCAGCTTGCCTTCCTTGAGGATGTTTTCTTCAAGCTGCTTGTACTCATCGTCCGTCAGCGGCGGGATCTGATTCTGGAACTCCGGGTCGATTTTCAGATTGATCATACGCACAACTCCTTATCTCTCGTGATGTTGCGTCCGTTCGTCCTCCCGGAAGAACAGGGCAACATTCTGTTTTGCATCTTTCAGCTTGAGCAGTTCGATCTTGGCTTCCTTGTACTGCTCATAGAACTGGGCCTTTTCGGAAGCAAGAGCGCAGTATTCCGCTTCCAGCTTGTTCGGACTTGGCAGTTTAGTGATGTTGTTTGCCTTGAGATAGGCTGCTGCTGTCCGGTATGCTGTCAGCTCTGCACGATGCTGTTCTTCAAAGGTTGCGGGGGATTTGGCAGCGTTCCGTTTCTGCGCGAGCGGTCGGTACTGCTTGTAGGAAGCAGCATAACGGCGCAGTGTTTGGTTGTTTGCCATGCGGGTTTCGAGGTCTTTCACTACGGCCAGCGATTCATGGAACTTGGTGTCAAGCTCTGCAATTCTCTGGTCGAGTGCGTCCTCGTTGAGCAGACCTTTCTCCTGCAAAAGAATCAAGGTCTGCGCCATGGCTTTGAGGTTGTGCTTCTTCGCCCAACGCTCATAGCCGATGCCCTTGCCCTGCTTCAGTTTTGCCTGAATGTCCACCAGCTTCTTGATTCGGTCGGGTTTTTCCTCAAGATTGCTGTGGAGGATAATGGGCTGGCTCTTGGCATTTTCTTTCAAGGTGGCAAGCACGAGTTCTTTCTCAAACTTGTCACCGAGGCTGTGCGCCCGGATAAACTTCTTTCTTCCGGCTGGCAGGTAGCTGAGCCGCCCACGGCTTTTCTTGACCGTGATGCCGTACTGCTGCAAGAGCCTGTCCGAGAAATCTTCAAAGCTCGCTGCATTGTCCAGCACATCCGAGATCTGTTTCCGCAAAGTCTCCTTTGCGGTTTCAAACTCCGTTTGTGTAGGCTGCTGTCCGGCGGCAAGCAGGGCAGCGTTTTCACGGTCGAGTTTCATTTGACTGCGCCGTTTCATCCAGTATTCACGCTCGCTCACACGCTTTTTCGAGCTGAGCAGGTCGATCTGGTACAGCTTGGCATCCTGACACATTTCCATGACTGCGACACGCAGGTGCCGCATGGTCTGGGCTGTGCTGGAATGCTTCATGCCCTCACGCCAGTCACGGGGCTTTTGCATATAGGGCTTGCGCTCCACTTCTCGTGTCCGGACGCTGCCGATCACGATGTGGACATGGATATTTCCCGAATGGTTGTGTCCGTCCGGGTGGGTGCAGACGATAGCAGGATGACCGGGAAAGTTCTCTTTGCAGAAGTTCAGGCCGAGGGCCTGTGCCTTTTCCATCGTCAGCCCATTTTCGGCTGCATCCCGCGGGTCGAAGCTGATGATATACTGGTGACTCTTGATGTCATCCGGGTGGTTGTTCTTGTCGTACTTCCGGTTTGCCAGCAGGCAGGCCATTGCAAACGAGGCTTCGCCGCATTCAAGGGTGTCCAGAATGTACGATTCCCGCAGCTTGGGTCTGCTCTGTTCATCCAGAATTTTCTTGCCGGAAAATTCATCGTGCTGGTAAACCAGATAGGTCTCAGCGGCAGAGTAGTCCGAATTTTTAGAGGCGATATGCTTCAGCGTTGCCATACAGTTTACCCAGAACTTTCTCGGCGTTGAGCCGGAAGGCAGTCAGGTCTGCAAGTTCGTCCAGAAGTTTCGCCCGGAGCTGTTCGGTGTCTGCTCCGCCGGAGTTGAAGTGTCGTGCGAGTTGGTTCAGGTTGCCGCCCACCCTGCTGCACTGGGCAAGCAGAGTGGAAACGGCAGTCAGGGTTTCTTCTCCGCCGCCGGCAACGACAACGGTGCGCTCGATCTTCGCATTGTGCAGCGCACGGCGGATGAGGGTGGACAGGGAGAGATGAAGGAGTTTTGCTGTGCATTGGAGTTCCATCTTTTCAGTTTCCGTCACACGGAACTTGATGATGTGCGTTTTGTTGTTCGGCGTGTCGTGGCGGTGGGTCGTGCTGGGTTTCGTTTTGACATTCGTTTTGTTCATTGAACCTCCTGTCGTTTCGCTAGCTCCTCGGTGGAGCTATGTAAGCACGACACGCCGTTCTTTCGCACCGCAAGGTGCGAATATGAGCAGGGTTTGGGGCAGGTACGCCCCAACAAGATCACATCAAAACTCGCAAGAGTTGCAGATGTGAAGTCCCGGTGGAGCACAACATTTTCAAGAATTGAAAATTTGTGGCCACGGGACGGTTCTTGCTCTCCACCGCTGCGCTCAAAACGCATTTCCGAAAGTTGTTTCCGAATTGTTAAGACGCAAAAATAAGTAGAGAGTTCCGCTGCTCGTGTATGTTGATCGCCGTTTGCTCCGAACGAAGTTCCTGCCCCTGTTTTGCAGCGGCGTTGGCCGAAAAGCCGGTATCACGCTCGGACGGCTCATGAAATTCTCAAGGTACGGCTTCCCCAAAAAGAAAATACCGCCCACGCAGTACAGGCGAAGGATTTTGTCGGGTGAAACAGACGGCAAAATGATCGGGTGTGTTGCGGGGCGGTAAATCTTCGCAGGAAATAAAACCGCACAGAATCGTTTCTTTACAGAAATCGCTGTGGATTTGTTGGGAATGATAACATAAGTATTGATGTGTGTCAACACTTCAGGATAATGAATACATCAGATGAATGAAACACACAAAGTACAAGCAAAAGCAAAGCAATGTTTTAGGAGAATGTTTTAATTTTCGCAGTTCAGGCGGACTTGGACGGTAAACACACCGTCTTTCTTTTTCGTATAGAAGTCACCATGGTTCTCCTGAACGATACGATTTATATTTTTTAGTCCGTAACCGTGATACTCTCCGATGCGGATTCCGCGAGAAGTATCACTGTATGGGTTTTCCAGCCGATAGAAGAGGCTTCGATACTGCTTGCGCAGCTGTAGATGAATGATTCTCTGTTCCGCTGGCAGGTCGCAACAGGCTTCGATGGCATTGTCAAATGTGTTTCCGATGATGATGCTCAAAGACAACGATGAGATCGTCAGAACTTCAGGAATCGTCACATCCAGTTTGACTTTGATGTTATTCCTTTCCGCAATTCGTAAGTAATAATTCAAAAGAGCATCAACAACAGGATTTCCGACAGCAGAAATATTTGTGGAACGCTCGAAAACATTCGTGGCGGCCTGTGCGATCTTGTGAAGTTCTTCGGTATCACCGTGTTCTGCAACTGCCTGCATCGCCAGAATGTATTTCTTCACATCATGCTGTAGAGAACGGACTTCTTCCTGACGTTCTTTGAGCTGCTGGTAGTATTCCATTTGAAGGTTGTACTGCTGCTCATTGAACTTGACTTTGAATTTTTCTAGCTCATTTTCCCGGAGAGCTTCCACATAGAACACGATCAGGATGTTTATAAGGAGAAGTACAGCCATAAGGCCGACCATATAATCAGGGAAATAATCATCCGCAGCATGATACTGTGCCACATAACAGACCGCGATACTTGCGATTTGAATCGCAATGATCGGCAACAGCCATAGGATGCGCAGAGCATTTCCCTTTCGGCTGAAAAAATGTGAAATCAGAACTACGAGTGGAATTTGAATCAGGTTTGAAAAAACAATATAGACCAACCGTGCTGCCCCAGCCTGCATTAGAATGTCGGTATCCGGGATACGCAGCCCAATCAGAAGCATTGCAAGCACTTCCACCAAAGCAATCAGTGTGAAGAAAGCTCCGCTTGCAAAAACCGCCTGCCACGGTCGAACCTCATAGAACAGCAATGCAAGGAAAAATCCGCCAACTAAAAGATAGATCGTGCGCTGCGTCACCCAATCCGGGAATAAACTCAAAGCACACTGCCCAGCAATCAAGAGTGCAACATAGGCATAGAACCACCTTGAGACGGGCTCCTTTTTGGGAAACAGCCGACCGATAAAAAGCAGCAACAGGGCAATGTTGGCAAAGCTCCCTGCAAACTCAACGAAATAATAAAGCATCATCTTCCCAAATAAGCGTTGAAGATCTGATTGAACTCCTGACGCTTCCTCCTGCTGATCGGCAGCTGATGTCCGCTGGAAAGAAAAACAGCGGTTCCCGTAGCGTAAACAATGTGTTCCATGTTGACGAGATAACTTTTGTGTGGTGACACAAAGCACCGTTTGGGAAGCTGCTCCAAGGCTTCAGGAATGCTCATTCGCAATGTAAGGTCTTGCTCCTTGCAGTGAATCAGAACTTTATGTCCGTGGCTTTCCAGAAAGTAAATGTCCGATGTTTCCAAGGACATGGTAACACCATCGTATTCGATCGTGAAATGTTTGGAGTTCAGTTCCTGAAGGACGGCATCCATTGCCGCAGCGAACAGCGTCTGATCCAAAGGTTTGACAAGGTAGCGGAATGCAATGCCATATCCCTGCACAGCGTACTCATGCCGCTTCGTGACAAATACCACCAAAGGATGCTTCTCCATCTGAATCAAAGACTGCGCCAGCTGAAAACCGTTGGATGGCATCTCGATATCGAGAAGAAGCAGATCAAAGGATTTCTTCTGCATTTGCAATTCGCTCAGAAGTTCGTTTCCATCCATGTAAGTTTCAATGTCAAAGCAGCCTTGCACATCGTACTGCTGGACGCTTTGAACAATGCCATCAAGGTCTGATTTCTCATCATCGCAGACTGCAACGTGGTACTTCAGCATTTCGACAACCTCCACAAAATAATGTCCTGCTACTATTATAGACTGTGCAAAGGCTCCTTACAAGTAGCCTGACCTACCACTTTTGTCACCAGAACGACCAGTTTTGCCAAACCTCTTGATTTTGCTGAAATTTATGATACAGTGAAGCAAAAATCAGAAGATAAGGTGGCGCAACTGCAATGTGGGAACGCACGCTGTCTCAAAAATCAGTCCGTCTTTTCTGCGAGCAAAAAGTGATAGATGAAGCAAAGGCGGATGCGTATGTCTATGGGTACGAGTTGCTCATATCATCTGTTGTGAGCGTTCTGCTTGTTGTTTTAATCGCTGTTGTGTGTGGTGATGTGCGGTACGCACTTTCATTTTTGATTGGGTTTATCCCACAGCGAATCTACATTGGCGGATACCATGCAACATCGCACACCAGATGCTATTTGGCATTCTCCGGACTGGCACTTATCTGCATTTTGCTAAGTAAGGCAATCGCAGCAAATCACCTTTTCCGTATCCTGACAACAGTAGCTCTTTTGGGCATCTCTATCTTTCTCTCACCTATCGAAGCAAAGAATAAGCCTTTAAGTGAAAAGAAGCGGTCAAGTTACAAGATGGTCGCATCTGTTCTTTCGTCAATAGATTTCCTGCTTGCCATTTTTAATGTGCTTCCGTATACACGTCATGTAGTTTGCTACTATCTCTCCAAATGGGTATTGATTGTATTCTCAACAATTCCTTTGGTTCAACAAAAATTTAATGCCAACTTTTGTAGATAGGGAGGTGATAACATGAAAAAAAACAAATGGGTGCTGCTTCTTATCGCTTTTGTTGCATTTTTGGTATTGGTTTATTTTATTGGTGCTTGCCTTAATGCAACGGCAGAGGCATTGACAATTATTTCGCTCTGCATCGGCATACTGGTCATTTATTTAGTCGTAAAAGCAATCAAATCAAAATAAGGAAAGGAAAATGTGATCATGAGTACAAGAAAATTCATCAAAAAACTTACGGCGAGTCTGCTTTTTATTGCGGTTGTAATGTCGTTTGGCGTTCAGTCTGCCTTCGCTGAATCGAATTCACCGAAAGCTACCGTTAAGAACAATGTTGTTACTTTTAGCAATCTCGATCAACTGAAGGCAAACGAGAAGCTCGCAATTGCGGTAGTTGACAGTAATGGTGATCCAGCAACTATTACTATCGAGTCAGTGGACAATTCAATTTCTCGTGTAGCGAAATCGTCGAATTCTTGGAAGGTTTCGTATAAGGGAGTGGTGATTCATGCATATTTTTATATGACAGTGACGAATAACAAAGTCACAAATGCATGGGACTATTCGATTACAACTTTGGGTTCCACATATAGTGATGCAAGTTTGACGTATAACTCCAGTTCGGCAAAACTCACCTTTACCAGTAACGCTTATAATGGTATTGCTTCTCATACTTGCTGGCTGAAGGGAACTCCTCGCGGAACAAACAATGAAGTCGATGTAACGTATTCTATGTAATGTGGAGGACAATATGAAACAGAATTCACAAAAACTGATTTTTTTCCTGAGTAAAATTACATGTGCTTTTGCAATGGCGATTGCAGTCTTAAGTGTGAATAGCACCTGCTGCTTTACAGCGTATCAGCCGGATGTCCCTGAATCGCTTGATCGCAACTAAACTCATATGATAGACATTATATCAAAAACGATGTGAGGTGATAGAATATGAAAGATGTATCTCGAAGAGAATTCTTGAAAACTTTATGTTTAGGCATAACAGTAGCCGCTTTACAAAATTTGCCAATGACAACGGCTTTTGCAGACAGTGCAATCAGTAAAACAAAAATTATTTCTAAAAGCGACCGTGAAAATTTGGTGGCTACTGTTGCAAGAACTGTGCAAGTGTCCTACAAAATAGATAAAAATACGATCATTGAAGTAACTCGCTTTACTGATATTGATGGACAAAATGTTACCTTGAACCGGAGCGTTAAAGAAGATGGTACAGGTGAACTTGTCTATACGAAAGCCCAAAAAACGAAAAAAAGCAAATTGACCAATCAAAGCTATGATGTCTTTTTGAAATTAGCAACTTCAAAATCTATGCCTCAAACAAGGGGAGCCACTGTTGGAAGTGATGTTACAGGATCACAGTATAAGCATATATTTGTATCAAATCTCAGCTATACAATTGACAATACGGCGATTGCGCAAATTGAGATTGGTGGAGTTGAAACTGCAGCAAGCCTTTTAATTACTGGGTTGCACTTGCCGGGAAGCACTGCTGTTACGGTTGGATCCTTTTTGGTTAGTGTGGTTCTAGCTACTTCTCCATCGAAAGTTGTTATAAATCAATCGCTGTATGAAGTCCATTTCGCATATGATAATAGCTACTATACCCATTGCTATCATGATATTTTGTATTCGTATGATTCCGGTGGACACCTTATGGATACTACAAAATCGTACCATCAAGCTGTGGGAGGCTAAGAATGAAAAAAGGCAAAAGCAACTTTTTTCTTATTGCTCCTTTTGCCCTTTGGGGCTGCATTTCAGTATGGACTAGTAATCTTGTCCGATTGACAGATAAAAGCGCAGTACCTTATGCTTGGGCTTCTTTGTTTTTCTCATATGGAATCGTAGCAGTGCATTATATCCAAGTGGCAGTATCCTCCAAAGGCTGTAACAATGCCGAAAACGAAAAAATTGCATGGGTTCAGCTTGGGCTTTCAACTTTGTTCTTGATAGTAGCTGTTGTTCTAGCTATTCAATGAAGGAAAGCAAAGTAATCACCCAAAGCAGTGTAAGGTCACAATATTTTCTATTCCAGCAGTATTCTAGTAGTTTCAGCATTTGTATGGTTCACATTTATTTGCCGAGGAGTATACACCTGAAGGGGAAAATTTAATGAAGGTGATTCCAATGGAGCTTTAGTGTATTGAGTGAAGAAAAAAAATAAATTAGGAGGCAGTATACTATGACTAACAAAATCAAACGGCTGATTTCCATTCTATTGGTCACGGTTTTATTTCTCCTGACCATTCAGCCAGCATTTGCAACTGGAAATAAGAGAAAGATCGATGATTATTCGATAGAAGAACTTCTCAATCTTTCTGTGCAAGAACAAGAGAATCTCGGATTTTATGTTTTGGCCGAGGTTCCAATGCGCATTCCTGTTTCTAATACAGACGGCTCAAGAGTTGTATCGTATATTGATGGAACATGGAGAGTTCTTTATACAAAGGCCAATGGATTGGGCTTTTATATGAGTGGAACTACCGTCGGTATTGGCCCGGATTTAATAAAAAATGTTTCAGGAACGGATTACTACACGAGCTATTCCGATAACATCGAACGAAGCTGCCCATTTTCAACGACAGCACTAGTTCCAGAACAAAGTATATATAATACAACCTATACATATGACTTCTATGATGTTGGAACTTATCTTGATTGCAGCGTTGGGTGTTATTTTGGAGTGGTTGGCTCAAGCAAACCAATCTATTGGAGTGCAACTACACAAGTTACCATCCCGAAATTATGATTTTGACCAGCTATGGATGAAATTGTTTTTGAACCCAGTGATGTCAATATGTTAGCAGCTTTAGGCATCGTCGAAAGTGTAAAGTTGTTTCCGTTTATGTTATCAATGGGAGAACTTCAATATGCTTGCGATTCAGAATATCGTTGCAAACAATTCGTGAATTGCCTTTCAGAATATTATCCTGACAGCCAAATTGAAGCTAGACAACTGTGGTCGAAATATCATGGTACAGCGAATGCGGTTCAATGTGATATGATAAATCATAAGCCACTGCGTGTTTGGGTCAGGAGTTCTGCCGATTGTTGGTGCGGCATTTATTATATTTGTTACTATGCAGCAAAGTATGGTACAAATAGAATTTTGCTTGCATCCAGAGAAGGTCTGAAAGAATTTATGGAAGGGAAAACCGATAAGATCTCACAAAAGTATTTGACGGAAGAAACTATTACTGAGTATGCCAAAAGATGGGGAAAGCTATTAAACGAAAACACCTCCATGCGTATTTGGCATGCGAACGATGTTAAAAGCGTTAACATAGATTATTTCGACCAGAGAATTATTAGTTTAGTATCGAGAATTCCTATTTCGGTTGGTGAACTTACCGCAGACGTATTAAAAGCGATTTCTGCTCCGGTAAGTGACTGGTATGTCATGAAACGCATAGAAGCACTTTTGAAAAAGGGTGTTCTTCAAGTCGTTATTCCAAACAAAATCTTTTATAATACCATCGTCCAGCTAAACGAAGAATAAAGGAATCCGAGCAAGTCGGCCCAACAGTCACCTCATTTCAACGAGAGGGGTGGCTGTTGGGTCAATTGTTCAAAAAGAAAAACTGAAGATAATAAAAAGTCTTGATTTCTCCATCAAAACATGGTATATACATTATACGAAACAGTGCTTTGAAAGAACGCTCCACCGTTCAATGATGTAGAATGAGAGGTGTCCGTCATGACCGCTGTAATCTACGCCCGCTATTCATCCGACAGCCAGCGTGAAGCGTCCATTGAGGGACAGCTGCGCGACTGCAAGGACTACGCCGAGAAGAACGGCATCACCGTGGTCGGCACCTACATTGACCGTGCCTACTCTGCCAAAACGGATGACCGCCCAGACTTTCAGCGGATGATCAAGGACAGCGGAAAGAAAATCTTCGACGTAGTTCTGGTCTGGAAGCTGGACCGCTTTGCCCGGAATCGCTACGACAGTGCCCGGTATAAGACCCAGCTGAAGAAGAACGGTGTCAAGCTCATGTCGGCTACGGAGATCATCTCCGAGGGGCCAGAGGGTATCATTCTGGAATCGGTTCTGGAGGGCTATGCAGAATACTACTCTGCCGACCTTGCCGAAAAGGTTGTCCGTGGACAGACAGAGAACATCCTGAAAGGCCGCTGCAACGGTGGTCGTGGAACGTTTGGATATACGCTGGATTCCGAGCGGAAATTTCACATCGACCCGCTTGCCTCCCCTTTCGTGCTGGAATCGTTCACGAAGTATCGGGATGGCCTCACGATGAAAGAGATTCGGGACTGGCTGAATGAAAACGGCATCAAGAACCCGGTCGGAGGCGAATTTACTTACAACAGCGTGGAGCACATGCTCAAAAACCGGCGTTATATCGGAGAACTGAAATTCCGGGATGTGGTCGTGCCGGATGCGATTCCGCCCATCGTGCCGCTGGAACTGTTCGATGATGTGCAGGAAAAGATTGCCAAAAACAAGAAAGCCCCTGCCCGAAGAAAGGCAGAGGACGATTACCTGCTGACAACCAAGCTGCACTGTGGTTGCTGCGGTGCGCTGATGTTTGGCGAAAGCGGCACAAGCCGGACGGGAGAAGTCCACCGCTACTATAAATGTGCCACGGCCAAAAAGAAGAAGGGCTGCAAGAAGAAAACTGTCCGCAAACAGTGGCTGGAAGATCTGGTGGTGAACCAGACCATGCAGCTTGTCCGGGACGATGCCGCCATGGAATCCATTATCGCCAAGGTCATGGAGCTGCAAGACCGAGAGAACACCAACCTTCCTCTCTATGAGAAACAGCTCCGGGATGCAGAATCGGGTATCCAGAATATGCTCAACGCAATTCAAGCCGGAATCCTCACCAGTTCCACCAAGGAACGGTTGGAACAGCTCGAAGAAACCAAGCGTGAGCTTGAAGCCCGCATTGCGGAAGAAAAGCTGGCAAAGCCAAAAATCAAAGAGGAATTTATCCGTTTCTGGCTGATGCGCTTCCGTAAACTGGACATGAGCCTGAAAGACCAGAGGCAAGCGTTGGTGGATACGTTCATCAATTCGATTTATCTGTACGATGATAAGGTTTTGATAACCTTTAACTATAAAGAAGGTACACAGACCATCACGTTTGAGGAAGCGGCCCAAGCCGCATCAAAGGAAAATGGTTCGGATTTGGATTGCTTTACTGCACCAGATATTGAACGTCAAATCGTAAGATTTGGCGTTCTTTCTTTATGTAGGAAAGCGGCTGCACACTTTCTGCACACCGTTTGCACATTTGCCAGAATCGGGGGCTTTTCTGCGCAAGGTTTGCATAGCCTGCTTTCCTTTGCATAAAAAGAAGAAATTTTAGGCGAACAAGGCTCTCGTCAATTCTCTGCGTTCGTCTGCGTCCATCAGCCGGATGGCTTCAAGGATCTCCCTGCCGGAGATTTTTGTTGCCGCCGGCTTTTCATTTTGCCGGGGCTGGGGTGCTGCCGGGGTCAGGTCTTGGGAATAGAAGTTCGCTTCGATCTTCTCTGCCAGTTCCAGCCGGGGCTTGTCCTGCGTGTGGGCGTAGGTGTCCATCAGGACAGATGCGGTGGCGTGACCTGTATTGCCCTGCACCGACTTGAAGTCGCCGTCCGACTGCAAGAGCTGATAGGTGGCACTGGAGTGCCGCAGACCATGGAACACGATCTGTTCAAACTCCGGGTGCTCCGCTCTCCACAGACGGTACCATTTCGTCAGCAGCTCCGGTGCGATGGGCAGACCGTCCGGGAGCCGGAACAGCTGTCCGCAGTTGTTGTACTTCTCCGGGGCGCTCTGCTCGTCCTGCTTGAGCTTTTCAAGCCATGCTTGAAGTTCCTCTTTCAGAGGTTTGGTCATATACAGGATACGATTTGACTTCTTGGTCTTGGGCTTTTTCGGGATGAGAGAGGATTTGCTACCCTCACGCCTGTCCGGGAACGTGTAGTAGACCTGCTTGGGGTCGAGCTTTTCCAGAGCGTCCTTGTTGGCTCGCTGCATGGTCTTATTGACCGAGATAGTGCCACGCCCATCGGCTGCATCAAAGTCCAGATCACTCGGCTGTAGGCCGAGGATTTCGCCCTCACGGAGCGAAAGGATCATGCTCATGTGCACCGCTAGATGCAGGGCAGGGTTCTCGATGGTCTGCAACGCTGCCAGCATGGTTTTCCGTCCCAGATGGTGCGTTCCTCGATGTTGACCTTGGGGGCATCACGGGGCAGGGGAATCTTGTGGATCAAGTCCCATTCTACCGCATAGGAAAATGCGGTCTTGAGTAGCGTGTGGACTTCGTGGATGGAGGTGCTGGACAGCAGCCGCTTCTTTTGCTTGTCGGAAAGCTTCTGTTTCACACCGTGCACATACTGCCCGCAGGGGGTCTTGGCAAGGGTAGCATAGAACTTTTCAATGTCGTAGGTTCGCAGCTCCTGCACCTTGCGATTGCCGATATAGGGCACGATAAGGTTCTGCACCATCGCCACGGACTGGGTGTAGGTCTTGGGTGACCACTTGTGTTTGGTGGACTGGATCGGAATCCACTTGTACAGCATTTCCTCGACCGTTATGGTGTCGGGAACAAGGAACGTGCCGTCCAGCAGTTCTTTCTCGACCGTGATCTTTCGCTCCTGCGCCTCCTTCCTGGTCTTGAAACTCTCCCAGCCCTCGCAGGGTTTGCCGGAATGGTCTTTGTACTTGTAACGGACGGAGTAGGAATCTCCGCGCTTCATAATAGATGCCATAGATTACCTCCCTCAGACCGCCGCAAACCAGTTGTCGAAGCTCTGCTTGTTTACCCGGATACTGGTGCCGATGCGCAGCACCCGAAAATCCTTCGTGGTGTTGCACAGGTTGTACGCAGTGCGAGGAGAAATCGCCAAAAGCTGGGCGATTTCCTCCACCCGGTAAACAAGAGGTT
The DNA here is from genome assembly GCF_017377535.1 of Faecalibacterium sp. Marseille-Q4137. Lineage (NCBI taxonomy): Bacteria > Bacillati > Bacillota > Clostridia > Eubacteriales > Oscillospiraceae > Faecalibacterium > Faecalibacterium sp. Marseille-Q4137. The sequence continues at coordinate 3,182 of NZ_JAFREK010000047.1, read as the reverse complement.
CGTGCTTGGCTGCTTTGGTCTGGTCAGAAGATTCAATGGCAGGGGATTTAGACGCTTTCATTGTAACCGGGTTCGAGTCCTTTTGCAAGAACTTATTCGTATAATTTTCGGATTTCACAGTTTCGGTCATGTCAGGCCGATTCATATTCATAGGCAGACCTCCAATTCCTTGTAACCGAACGCCTGTAACCGGGTAGGAAAACTCTCTTTTTCTGCACACAGGCTGTCCGATGCACTTTATACTTTTTCTTATTCTTTTAAGGTTACATGGTTACAGAAAGAGGAAAACGCAGCAGTCATGCGGCTTTTGGGCTGTAACTGTGGCGTAACCGAATCTGTAACCAGACGTGTAACCGCTGTCCATCAGAAGGGAAATCCCAGTTGCTGGGCTTCCGCATCCGTCATTTCGGAGAAATTTTCAGCCCCGGTTTCGGGGCTGGTTACGCGCTCCCAGCCTTTCTGAACACCGTACTTCGGGTAACGCTTGGCGGTCTTGTGCGCCTGCCAGCCTTGGATATCGCCGCGCGAAATTCCGGTGTTCATGATCTCGCAGATAGCACGGGTCTCCCACTCTGCCGGGATATTGGTGTTGCCCAGTGCTTCCGCGTAAAGCTGCTTGGAACACACCCGGTCACCCGTGTAGTCCTCCAGAAAGGCGTAGATCATGCCAGCCTGCGCATCCTCCTGCATGAAGTCCTGTTGGTGAGCTTGCAGCGTTTCCTGCATAGCGGGGCTGAACGCCAGCTTGTAGTTGCCGCTGTTGTAGATGGTCATGGCTTCTGCCCAAAGCTGGTCGATATAGGCACGGGATTCGGCTTCATCGTCTAGAATGTGGACTTCTGCTCGTTCCGCATCCACCGGAACAGGGATGAAGCGGCGGTTGCCTGTGCGGTCACGGGGCAAAAAATCCTGCCGATTGGTCGTACCAGCAAAGACACACTGGCGCAGACGGTCGGCAGGATGTGTTTCGTAGGGGACTTTATAGGTTTCCTTCTGCTTGCTGAGAAAGCTCTTGATTTCCTCGATGCTTTTGGCATTGGCGGTGGCGATCATCTCCGACATTTCAATGATCCAGTGACCTTGCAGCTTGCGGTACACGTTGTCATCGTCCAGCCGCCGCAGGTCATCCGAGAACCACTCGTCCTTGACGGCCAGCAGCCGAAAAAAGGTGGACTTCCCCGGTCTCGCCTGTCGGCTCGGTCGGTGCTTCAAAATGCTTACAGCATTTTGAGGTCGCCACTGGCGACCCGCACCCTTGACCGCCCACCAGACAGAGCATGGTCTCAAATTTACATCCCGGCTGGAACACCCGCTTGATGGCTCCCAGCAGAAAGATTTTCATGGCTTCGCAAGTGTACTCATCCTCCGCAGCACCGAGAAAATGGTGCAGGACGTGGGCTATCCGTTCCGTGCCATCCCATTGCAGACCGTTCAGGTAATCCCGGATGGGATGATAACGGTTCTCGTTGGCAACGATGCGGATAGCAGATTCGATTTTCTTTTCGCTGGAAATGCCGTATTTCTCCATCCTCCGCAGGATATACTTCATGTCCGTGTCGTTCAGCGTTTTACCGGAACGGGGCCAACCCACAGGCTTTACAATGTCGATGCGCTCGCTCAACAGGTTCAGCCGGATGGCATCGGCAAGCACATGGTCGTTCTGCAGAATCGTGATGCAGTTTTGGATCGTCCGCTGAATTTCGCCATTGGAGTGCTTGGTCAGCATTTCTTTCACATCGGTAACGGTTCGGGGAGCACGTTCTTCGTTGACTTCTTTGCTCAATAAACATCACCTCGTGCTATTATTGAAACCGATTTTCTGACTTTTCGGCGGCAGGCGGTGCGGACGGCTTCCGTTGGGTCTGTTCCGCCTGCAAGCGGTTCAGCAGTTGCAGCACCGAATCTCGTGCTTTCTCCTTAACCTGCTCCTTGCCTTTCTGACGGACTTCCGGCTTCAGGAGCTTCTCCTGCAGACGTGCGGTGGTGGTCTGCATGGTCTTGAGGAACTTGTCCAGCACGGTGTCCAAACGGTGGGCGGCGTATTCTCTCGTGGTCTGCGGAGCCTTACGTTCCGGGGACAGCACCCACTTTTTCGTGTCCTCGATCATCCGCATATCTTCCTTCCGGGTCTCGGTGCGCACCACATCGGTCACGACCTCCACCGCCTTGTCGTAGGCCGCAGCCGAAACTTCATCGATCAGAGTTTCCATGTCGTTGACCTTGAGGGTCAATTCGTCCAGCCTGTTCTGCTGGGCGGTAAGCTGCTCCTTCTGCTTGGCAAGGATGAAGTCCTGTTTTTCCAGATATTTGCGGTTGCCGTATTCTGCTTCTTCCTCCAATTCCAGCCCGTGCAGCTTGGCAATCTCGAACAGCATCTTTCGACAGGCGGCATCAAAGGTGATTTTGCGGTTGTTGCGGCGGCTGAGGGGCTTGTCCGGGTCGGGCAAGTTGAAGCCCAACGCTTCCAGTGCCTTTTCCTGCTGAGGAGCGATCTCGCCGTACTTGTTTTTGCAGTCGAACACATGACGCTCATGGATATGCGGTGTGCTTTCATCCAGATGCAACGCCCAGTCCAGCACATGAACGTGTTCGCCGAATTTAGCCTTAAACTCCTCAATGAACTCGGTGACGATGTTCAGCAAGTCCTTTGCCGAAGCGTGTTCATCCAGCGTTCCCAGCTGGTAGATGGTTTCTTCCGGGCAGGTCTTGCGGCTGGACAGCAGGTCAGGAATGGAGCGATTACGCTCCGTGTGCCGAATCTTGGCATTGCGCTCGTTCTGACTTTCCACAAAATTGGAATAGCGGCTCTCGTAAAATTGCCGTTCTACATCCGAGAAGGTCGCCGCCAGATCATCCGGGTCTTGTGGGTCGAGAGCCGAACGGAAACTGTGAAAGCAGTCCCAGTAGATGTTGCCCTTTGCTCGTTCCGGGTCGATGTGCTCACTGTTGGCAAGGTTGAAACTGCGGTCATTGTGCTTTGGGTTGTAGGTGCCTTGTGCTCCGGCTCGTCCGTTGTGTCGTGTTAATTTCAGATAGACATCCCTCCGTTTCAACAGCTTGGTGGGGGAGAACGCAGCAGCGGAGCTGCTGGATCTGCCGCCGTTTTGCGCCAGATAATACCCAGTAAGATATGACGCACAGCATCATATCACTGGGCAAGGCGTTCCCCCTTGACTCCCTTC
>NZ_JAFREK010000046.1:0-19714 GCF_017377535.1 Faecalibacterium sp. Marseille-Q4137 | reverse complement strand
ATTCATGCCCCATCTTCTGGAACGTAGTGCCGTAACTGGGGCTGTTGCCACGGGTATCCGAGGTGTTGAATGCGTCGATGGTCTCTTTTCCCAGCATTTCCGACAGGTCTTTCAGGGTGGTGGGTTCGGAGCCGCCCAGAAAAATTTGAGAATCCATGTTGCCCACGATGGTATCTGCGTTGTCCTTGTAGATAGCTTTCAACTGGCTTCTCGCCTGCAAAACAAGGCAGGCAGAGATCTCACGGCTGCGGATGGTCGCCACCAACTTTTCCAGATTGGGGATTTGCCCGATGTTGGCGCACTCGTCGATCAGGCAGCGGACATGGACAGGCAGCTTACCGCCGTACACATCATCGGCTTTGTCGCAGAGCAGATTGAAAAGCTGGGTGTAGATCATGGAAATCAGGAAGTTAAAGGTGCTGTCCGTATCGCTCATGATGAGAAACAGCGCCGTTTTCCGGTCGCCCAGCTTGTCCAGTTCCAGCTCATCGTACATGGTGGCATCCCGGACTTCCTGAAATAGCGATAGGTAATCCTTTGATATTATCTCTGGATTTTCCCCCGCCCTAAACCGGGCGTGAACCTTTCAGCTCACCCGGCTTGCCATCAGAAACGGAGTTTATTTCATCTCAACAATTTTCAACGTGAACAAGGCTTCTTAATTTATCGAGTTTTTCTTTCTGCTTTTGGTCAAGGTTAAGAGCTTCCAGATACTTTTGAATGGCATCAGAGCTTGTTGCATGAATCAGATGATGAACATCTTCACATACCAACACTAAATTTTGATAATTATCCTTACCGCCAAACTGACGTGGCACTTTGTGGTGACAGTGAATATCCCCAATAGAAAGCATCTTGCCAGAAACTGCGCACTTTCCCAGTTGAGCCGAATAAAGTGACAGCCTGTTGTCGTTGTACTCGATAGAGCGATACAAAATCGGATTTCTCATCATATAATGAAGAACTGTCATGTCGATTTTGTTCAAGTTTTTGTGAATTTCGGCTCTACCTTCCGGCGTATAGGAATTGATTTTGCGGTTCATGGATTTGAGGGGCTTATGCCGTATGTAGCCAATCGGAACAACTGCGTGTCCCCCTACATATCGGAGCTGTCTGCTTTCCCCATAGCGTTCTCTGATTACTCTTGGAGTATCATACGGAAGATTTCTTTTCTTGACTTGTTTAGCAGTTTTGACTCGTTTTCGTAGTCTTGCCTTTAGGCTCTTGTGGACAGATAAGGCGAATGGTGTGAGATCATCACAAACTTTTGTTGCCATCTGATAGTAATCATGGATTCCCATGACATAGGCATTGTAACGGCAAATTGCTTGATATTCGGTACGTTTGCCTTGCGCTGGGAACTCAATGTCATAAATCAGACGCTTTAGAGTTGGTTTTATTTTCGCGATGGATTTCTCTCGGATGTGGCTTTCTACCACGTATCTTGTGCAACCGTTCTTTTGCTTCCCGCGAGGAATGACTTTCAGCTTAAAACCAAGAAACTCAGAGTATTGTTCCTTCAGGTTAATCACCTTTGATTTTTCTGGGCTGATTTCAAGATTCAATCTCTCTCGGAGCCAGCTTTTGGTTGCATGAAACAGCTTTACTGCGTTTCGATAGCTGTTGGTAAATATTTTGAAATCGTCAGCATATCGAACACAAGTGATTTCTTTTAGCTTTGTTCTGCGCAGTGCAGAGAATTTGTGACTTTTGCTTACACTTCCGTTTGCATTCGTAGTTTCCTTATAAGGAAAGTTTGTTGGAATTTCTTCCCATTGGCTGGCAAGCCACCAATCCAATTCGTTTAACACGACATTGGACAGCAAAGGGGATATTATACCGCCTTGTGGCGTTCCGACTTCTGGAAAGCCAATTCCAGCAACTTCTGCTTTCAGCATGGCTGAAATAATGCTAAGAAGCTTCTTGTCACGAATCCCGATGGTCCAGAGCTGTTTTAACAGTTTCCCATGGTTCACATTGTCAAAGAATCCTTTGATGTCTATGTCAACGACATAGTACAAATGACTTCGCTGCATATCTTTGTGAACCTGAGCGAGTGCGTGCTGCTGATTTCGATTTGGCCGAAAACCATAGCTGTGGTCGTGAAATTTTGCCTCACATATCGGCTCCATAACCTGCAATACACATTGCTGTATCAGTCTGTCCATAATTGTTGGTATCCCAAGCGGACGTTTCTTTGTCGGGTCGTTTCCCTTTGGAATTTCTACCCTTCGTACGCTTTGAGGAACATACCAATCCAGCTTGCGCTGTACAGTAGAAATCAACTGTTCATCTGAGAGCATTGCTATTTCTGCAATTGTTTTTCCATCTGTGCCGGGTGTTGTACTTCCGCGATTCTTCTTGATATTACGGTATGCCAGACGAATATTTTCTGGAAGAGAAATGTTTTCAACCAAATGCTTGAAAACTTTTCCTTTACAGCTGTCAGCATACAGTTTGTCTTGTATTTCTTGAAAGTCGTAATACTCGGCGCGCCTTAACTTATCTTTCTTTTGTGCCTTTCTTGTTGCCATAGTCGGTTACTCATCTTCGCTTTCGTTTGGATTTTCGCCTTTCTTAGTCTTACTCGAACCTATGATAATTGTTGATTATGATTTTATTTCTGTTTCTGACTACAGCCCGTCCCTCCACCGCTTACTTTATTTGCGGTTTCATTGGTACCATGGCTGCTCTTTCCTCCCGAATTAAGAATGGTTATACCGTACCTCCTCACAAAAGAGGCGATGCGATTTTCCCACTCATGCTTCATCGTGCGTATCCACTCCACATCCGGGACTTTCCACGTTCCGATATTCCTATCTGTGCATAATACCTTTAGCTCAACCCTTTAGGCCTGTATGCTGGATGATGCCTGTAACATCATAGGGAATTTTATATCGACAAATCTTACTTTACCCCACATACGCTGTTTTCACAGCTATGGCATTTCTGCCATATCCCGTTCTAGACCTGTACATTCGGGCTTTTGTCAACGGTGGTCAACCGTATTCTGAACATGGGCACTTTATAGACCTCCGGCCTAACACCCTCGGCCACCTCTGGCTCGGTTTTGCTTTATTTCCATAAAAGGAAACAGTCGCAGGTGCATATAGCCGACTTCAGCGTGCTGTGTCAGTTGCGGAAAATACGTTCCGCTTCTTCCAACGCAGTATCAAGGGAAGCGTTTCAGGACGTTACTCCGTCATTCCACTTCTCGGAATATCAGTTAGAAAGGCTAAGACCTTTCTGTCACTTTTACCTCTTTGCAGGATAATCCCACGCGGAGTTTATATGCGACAACGTGTCGCTACACTATCAAAGGGAGCCAGTCTTGCACCGCAGGAAATCAAGATGCTTTTGGCTGTCTTGCCAGAGACAAATTGTCAAGGACTTTTTAATCAAATTCACAAAAAAGCCACAAAAAAGTGCCAGAAGCAGATTTTAGCTCCTGACACTTTTGCGGATGGGTTATTTGCTCCTGCTTAACAGTTCGTCGCAAAGGTACGCATATTCCGGCAGTTGGCCGATATAGGGTTTCCAGCGCCGCTTAATCTCGGCCAGTTCCAGCGGATCGGCGTCCTCGAAGTCATGGTCGTTTCCGGTCATTCCAAAAACATCCAGTGCTATATCATTCAAGCACTCATAACAAAGGCCAGCAGCGGACTCTATCCAGTTGCCGGTATCAATATAGACTGGGTCGATAGATATTGCCAGCCACACATAGCCGACCTTGTCCGACCAAACCAAATCATAAGCAGTCATTTGTTGGATGTGTTTCTCGAACACTTTACGGACGCGCTCAATCTCATTTTTCTCTTTTTCTGTGTACAGCATTTTCATGTCCTCCTTGGCTAAAAGTTTTGGCGTGTACCATCATCAGTTTAACACAAGACGGCTTCGTTTATCAGTCTGTCACATCTGCTGAATTTCATTTTTGAGCATACGCTTGATTTTATCGCTCATGGTTTCTGTGCTGGTATTGCTGAAATGGACATGAACCTTGTAGGTTGTCTTGCCGATTTTCTTTACCATCGCTGGCGTGTTTTCCGGCGCTCTGGACGCAGTAGCGGCGTCTGCCACCTGCATAGTACGGGGTTCTTTGTTCATGGCGCTCCTTTCTCCGAACGGGTCTGTGCCGCCCGGTAAAAAATCAATCGTGCTTACTGTTTACAACGTCTTTTGCTGTCTGTCGGGTAGCACCGGCATTTTCTTCCCGGAAATTCTTCCCGTCAAAAAGAATCGGCGCACACCGTTCCAGAATACGGTCATAGATACGGGCGTGGGCCAGATCAGGCGGTTTTTTCAGCTCGGACAGTTTCAAGTTTGTTGTGATAATCATGGGTCTGCGGCTGCGGTAGCGGCTGTCGATGACGAAAAACATCTGCTCCATGGCATATTCGGTACTGCGCTCTACGCCCAGATCGTCAATGATAAGTAGGTCATATTCGTCAAAGCTGGTGATAAAGTCGGCCCTGTCCTCGGAAAACATCCCCGTCAGGCGGTTCAGGATGGTGGGAAAGTTCGTCATCAGCACCGGCACATCCCGGTCAAGCAGGGCGTTGGCAATACAACCGGCGAAAAAGGACTTGCCGGTTCCCACATCCCCGAACAACAGCAGGCCGGTGTTGTTTTTATATGCATCCTTCCAGTTCTCCACATAGGCGCGGGCCTTGTCCATCAATGGGTTTTGGCCGTTGTCGTTGGCAAAGGTGTAGTCATAGAGATAGCGGTCTTGCAAGCCCTGTGCCTTTCGGCGTTTGATACGCTCCATGCGGCGCTTCCGTTCTTCAGCAGCCTTGCGCTGCTCTTCAGCCTCCTGCTGGCACTGGCAGATGCAGTGCGGCATAAAGTAGCCGGATTTCCCAAAGCATGGCACAACGGTCTGCCTCTGTCCGCCGCATTTCTTACAGTGGATGAGACCGTCTGACGGATCTATATACTCGTCCTCAGCCAGTTCCACACCGGCAGCTGCCTTGTCGATCAGCGCCCGGATTTCTGCGGTAATCTCCATCATACGGTTTCATCCTCCTTTACGCTGTAATCGCGGTTGCGGGTGGGCGGGGCCGCCTTTTTCGCGTCCTCACCGGCCCAGCGCCGGATGGTGGCGGCATGGCTCTGATACCGCTTACCGGTAGAGGCCATGTATTCGGACAGCTTTTCGATGTACTGGCCCCATACAGTGGGAAAACTGGCCTGCAAGTCTGCCAGTTCCTCGTCCGTCAGGAAAACATTCTGGTAACGGCCATAGGCGCGGGCGCTCTCACTCTCTCTATTCTCTATACTCTTATCTCTAATATCTAATCTCTTATCTCTAATCTCTGGTGGACAAATGTCCCCCTGGCTATATGGTGGACAAATGTCCGCCCCGCCGGATGGGAGCAGTTTTTGACGCTTCAATCGCATACGCTCTTTCTTTTTCCGTTCCCCCTCGGTAGAGGATTGGCCGATCAGCAGTTGGATGTCGGTCATGTAGTAGGCCCCATCGGTCAAAATCTCCACAAGGCCAAATTCAAGGAACACCTTCAAGGCCCGTTCCACCGTCCCCACCTGATGGCGGGTAAAGGTGGCGATGGTCTGGGGCGTGTGGGGCAGATGGTCATTGAGCATGAGGATACCGCCGCTTTTGAGTGACATGAGGTACATTTTCAGCAGCAGATTGGAGTACAGCAGGCCATCCTGCATACTCTCCAAAATAACCATCGTTTCGCTGTTGTAGAAGTTTTCTTTCAGCTTGAGGTAGTAATATTTTCGATTGTCTGACATAGGCTTCCTCCTTGGGGTTTCTCTTGGGATTCTGTACGCATTTTAAGGCCGTTTTAGGGGTCGGAGGATAAATCTATCAGCCTGCCTTTGACACCCCCGAAAAAAGCCTTGATTTACAAGGGTTTTTCAGCCCCTAAAGCGTGACATTTCTCCCGTTGTTTCCGCTTGCGCTTTGCGGCGTTGATCCGCTTCATGCGTGCGGCACATTCCGGGCAGTATTTGGCTCGGTTGGAACCGGGGGTAAACAGCGCCCCACATACAGCGCATTTCTTAGCATTTAGCCGGTGGAACAGCGCCGTTTCCAGTTCCTTATCCTGCGGCAATACCGCCGCCCGAAACCACCTGCACAACAGGGAGTAGGAAATAGACTGGACACAGACACATTCCTCCCCATCGTCCAGAGCGATACAGTTTCCGTCGATGTAGTTGCAGCACTCATGCACCAGCCTCCGCGCTCTGCGGTACTGGCGGTAATCCATGACGGGGATAGGTTCAGTCTTGTTGTTCTTCATAAATGATTTCTTTCATAGTGCAGCTAACCTCCTTGAATGAATTTATTGTTAAATATTCGTGCAAAGTATTGTTTTCTTCGTGCAAATGGCATATACTATAATTGCCAGCAGAAAGGGGTTGATCGTATGGCTGGAAATACCACAAACATCAGTATCCGCATGGACGCAGATTTGAAAGCGCAGGCGGACGCACTGTTTACGGAACTTGGCATGAACCTGACTACGGCGTTTAACATCTTTGTGCGCCAGTCGCTTCGTGAAGGCGGTATTCCCTTTGAGGTAAGGCTGGAACAGCCGAACAAAGAAACGGTTGCTGCCATGCTGGAAGCGGAAAGGATTGCAAAAGACCCGTCTGTAAAGGGCTATAATGACCTTGACGAGTTGTTTGCTGACCTGAAAAGATGAAAGAAACCAAATATACCGTCAAGTACACGACCAGTTTCAAAAAAGACTACAAACGAGCCATCAAGCGTGGCTTGAAGATCGAGCTGCTGGAGCAGGTCGTAGCATTGCTGGCAATGGGCGAACCGCTGCCGGATAAGAACCGCGACCATGACCTGTCCGGCGATTGGGCAGGCCATCGGGAATGTCATATTCTCCCGGACTGGCTGCTTGTCTATCGCATAGAGGATGATGTTCTGGTGCTGACGCTGGCCCGCACCGGCACACACAGCGACTTGTTCGGCAAATAAACAGTCTGCCGCCGTATGGGGAAACCTGTACGGCGGTTTTTCTGTATGCAAAGGTATGTCGTGAAACGCGACGTACTTGACAGGGGTACGTCAAAACGCGGTAGCCTTTACCGCTCCGGCCCACGGTCGTGAGACTTGTCCCTTTCCTGTCGGGACAGCTGCTCGGCGGTTTTGCGGAGCCGTTCCACTGCTTTCAAATCCTCCCTCATGGATTTCATGGCAAGCGTGTCCGTCTGCTTTCCGGCGATCAGCTGGTCGATTTCCCGCTGCCATGCCTTCGGGGTGATTGCCTCACCGCTGTCTTTCAATTCTTTCAGATACCGGGCTGCTGCGTCATACAGGATCAGTTCCCGGCTGTGGCGCTGCTCAAACTGTTCCCGCTTTTCCGGCTTTACTTTGGCAAGCTGTTTGTGGATGGGCTTGTACTGGTTGTACTGTTCCCACATCTCCCCGCGTTCGGTAAGAATGGCGATCCGGCGCTCAGCCTTGACGATCTTTCCCCGCAGGTCATAGTAACGGCTGTTCATATCAGCGATTTTTTCATGGAGCTGCTGCATAGACTGGATGCCGTTTGCCTGCAAAAAGCTGAATAGTGCAGCGCTTTCCTGCAAGGCCCGGATTTTGCCGGTGCGGGTGCGGGGAGCGTTCAACTGCTGCTGGGCTTCCCACAAGGCGGTCAAGCTGCTTTGCTGCGTTTGTGGTTTTTCCGCTTCGGCTTTTGACCAGCGATAAAGACGGGTAATGCGGGCTTTAATTTCTTTCAGCAGTTTGTTGTCGGCGGCGATCTGCCGGTTTACCTCTCCCTTGTCGGTGCGGATACCGCGCTTTTCCATTTGGCTGGCAGCTGGCCCCAGATGGACAGAGGGGATTTTATCAATGCCCTGCCGCTTGTAGCTGCGGTGGTCAATGCGCTCCGGTCTACCGGCAGATTCCAGCGCCCGGTTGGTGTAGGCTGCCCACGCTGCCCGCCAAATCTCCACATTTCCTTTATCGTTCCAGTCGGTCGTATCCTCCCGATGATTTTTCCAGCCGCCTTTCCCATCCGGGATGCGCTGTCCGTTCTCGTCCAGATCGTATGCCTTGCGGCACTTTGCACCCCACTGCCCGTTTTCTTTCAAAGGCCGGAGCGTCAGCATGATATGGACATGAGGGTTGCCGGTTCCCTTGTCATGGATAGCAAAATCGGCGCACATTCCTTTGTCTACAAAGTTGTCCTTCACATAGGCACGCACAAGGGCAAGCTGTTGTTCGCCGGACAGTTCACGGGGCAGAGCTGCTTCGATCTCGCGGGCAAGCTGGCTGTCCCTTGCTTTCTCGATTTGCTCCACGCTGTTCCAGAGGATAGATCGGTCTGCAAATTCCGGCGGCGCGTTGGCAGGCAGCATGATCTCCGCATGGACAATGCCGCCTTTCCGGGTGTAGTCGTGGGTCATTCCATCCCATTCATTTGTCAGCTTGGTTCCGCTGCGGTAAGCAGCTGCGGCAACAGCAGAACGGCCTGCGCTGCGCTTGATAATACTGACGGGGATATGACAGAAATCTATGGGGAACACCTCCTTTCAGTGAGGGGATAACAGGCTCTGTGGAGCCGGGCATACGCAAAGCGGGTGTCTGGCTGCGCAGAGCGCACAAGGGGTTTGGGGAGCGTAGCTTCCCATCGCGGACGAAGTACGCAACGCCCCCGGCAGGGCGCACAGCACCGGCAACGGTGTATAAGTGCGCCCTTGTAAACAAGGGACTTATGGCGTGTCCCCGGATTTTGGCAGGTTTGCAGTCAATTCCACAGCCCCCGGAAGATGGGACAGGGCAATTAGAAATGCTTTGACCTCTGCGCCGGAAAGGTTGGGAGCCAGCGGAAAAATACCCTCCAAAATGGCTCCGCGCTCAATCAGGCGGCGGGTGCGAACCCTGCGTTCTTCGTTCCGCTGCTTGTTCTCCAAAATCTTCTTGCGGTTCTCAAGCTGCCGGATCTCCTTCAGGACTTCCTGCCGTTCTTCTTTTTGTGGGGCTGTAATTTTTTCGTTCATGTCATGCACCTCTTTTCTTTGGAAACGCTCATAGATTGACCGTCCATTTCTGACGTGCAAAGTACCGGCGCAGCCTCCGCAGTGCGGCGTGGATGGATTTTCCCGCCTGTGATGGTGTGATACCCTCCATTGCGGCAATATCTTTCACTTTCATACCCAGCATATAGCGGGCATGGACACGGCGAGCCTGCATAGGCGGCAGGGAAGAAATGGCTTCATACAATCGCCGTATCAGTTCTTCGTATTCGGCTAATTCTTCTTTTTCTATCAGATAATCTTCCGGCGATGGCTGCGCCCAGCCGATTGCAGCATTTTCGATTCCATCGTTACAATCGAGGGAGTAAAACGCCTTATACCGGAACATCTTGCGCTCTCTGGCAGCCTCGGCCCTCTTATCCAAAAGAAACGCTTCGACGATCTCATCGGACACCTCCACAAAAATGTCCTCTTTGAAAAATGGATAATATTGTTTGAGATTGATGGTCTGCATAGGCACGCCCTCACTCTGTTTGAAAAAGGCCATCATAAAAGCGGCGCATATTCCGCAGCCCCCGGCGGATGGCAACGCTGACCTTGCTGCTGTGGACACCCTCTATCCGAGAGATTTCCGGCTGCTTGATACCGGCAATGTAGTAGGCGTGAACACGGCGGGCCTGTGTCGGAGTGGCATGAGCCAGAGCCACCGGCAGAGCTGCAATCAGGTATAGGCGGGTGGTCTTTTCTTCTCGTTCCAGCAAAATATCTTCCGGCGATCTGCTGTGTTCCAGTGCGTAATTTTCCAGCCAGCTGTATGCGTCCAGAGAGTAGTAGGCGCGGTGGTAGACTTTCCGGCGCTCATAATTCTCCATCTCCCGCTGGGCCTGATACATCGCTGCCCATACCTTGTCTGTAACATCCACAAACTCGTCATGCCGGTAGTGGGGATACATCCACCGCAGATTGATTGTTTTCATAGGCTTACCTCCTGAAAATCGGAGAGGCGGGCAGCTTGTCCGCTGTCCGCCCCTCGCTGAGATAAGGGAAATAATCCCTTTCACTTGGTAGCCCGAAAACAGGTCATTCGTTAAGCCTGTTCTCAGAGAAATTTATAAATTTTTTTCTGACCGCCTCCACACTTTGATAAACAGCCACTTTGGAGCAGCCGCACAGCACACCGATCTCTGCAAGGCTCAGCCCGTCAAGCGCATAGAGCAGGAACCGGCGGCGCTGGGCCTCGGTACAGGTGTCCAGAACAGCCATCAGCTCATGCAGCGTTTCCATGCGGCAAAGGTGTTCCTCCGGCGTTTCGCCGTAGACCCCTACACCCTCGGTGGTAATGATGTACTCGTCAAACTCCCGGCCATCCCAATGCCGCCGCTGTTCATGGAAGAGGTTCTCCGTTTTATGATCGGCCCGGTCAAGAAATTCATAGACTTCCAGCGTAACCTCCACGGCCACAGCTTGTCCGTTATAATTGATGGTAACTTCCATCTGCCTTTCCTCCATTCAGATTTTTTTAGTAAATCTGAATGGGGCGGCGGGGAGCGGCACCGGGGCCAGGGTTCGGGCCATGCTGGCCCGATGTTCCGGCTCCATAGGGACAAAAAAGCGCCCGGACAGCAAAAAGCTATTCGAGCGCAAAAACTCCAATATTCACTTACAGAATGACAATTTTCGCACCGGCTACCAGACGGGGCCTGTTCGTTGACTGGGCTTTTTTTGACGGTAGTGAAATATCGTCTGAATTTGTCGGCGGTCAATGTGCTTCATGGCGGTTCCCTCCTAAAGCCGCCGTGTCAGCGTGTAGTCGTCACTCCTTTGTTGAGGGCATAAGGAACGGCGGCCTTGATGTTACTCAAAACCGCCGCAGTACCCGGAAAATCCATTATGGGCGCACGAAGCTGCCTGCCCTGCAACGGTTTTTTTCTTTCCCCGTCTTGCGGGGCAGGATCGCTTGTCTTATTTGGTTTAGGTTTGTTCCTGTTCGGCTGCCTCTTTCAGCCGTGAAAAGCTCTCATCGCTGATGATGTGTTCAATCCGGCAGGCGTCAGCCTCCGCAGTCCTGGGGTCAACGCCTGCGGCGATAAGCTGCTCGGTAAAGAAGCAGTGACGCTCGTAGATTTTTTCGGCTACCTCGCGGCCCACATCGGTCAGATGGAGAAAGTGATCTTCGTCCATAGTGAGAAAGCCGCCGTCCCGCAAGATAGCCACTGCATGGCACACGCTGGGCTTTGACACCTCCATGTGCCGGGCCACATCTACGGAGCGTACCATACCGCGTTTCTTTTGGAGAACAAGGATGGTTTCCAGGTAGTCCTCCCCGGACGCATGAAGTTTGTTCTTGCTGCTCATTATGCCAGCTTCCAGTTTTTAATAGATTTCTCTTTTTCCCACATAGTTTGATAAAGCGGCACGGTCTGCAACAGTTCTTCATGTTTCCCACAGCCTTGCAATATGCCGTCAGATAGGACAAGTATCTGATCTGAATTTTGGATATAGGACAAAGTGTGTGATACAAGGAACACCGTCTTGCCCTTAATCATTTCTTCTATGCCCTTCTGTATTGCTACGGCATTTTCGGCATCCAGACTGGACAGCGCCTCATCTAAAAGAATGATCGGGGAATCTTTCAAAATTGCCCTCGCAATAGCGACGCGCTGACGCTCTCCACCGGAAAGGCTTGCGCCGCCCTCGCTGATAACCGTTTGATAGCCCTGTGGGAGCTTTTCTATAAATTCGTGACAGTGAGCCTTTTTTGCCGCCTCTACCACCTGCTCGTCCGTTGCGCTCTGGTTTCCCATTCGGATATTATTCATCATGGTATCCTGAAAAAGATATACTTCCTGAAAAACGACACTCACATGACGCACCAGATCACTATGCTTTAATGTTGCCGCATCTTTCCAATTCAACAGAATCCGCCCGTTTTTCGGCGTCACGAATCCCGGAATTAAATTAAGGAGAGTGGATTTGCCGCTTCCAGAAGGACCCACCAATGCAGTGATCGTTCCGGGTTTAGCTGAAAAACTTACATGACTAACTGCGTCACGCTTTCCATCATAGCTAAACGATACATTTTCAAACCGTACATCGGCTTGTGTATCTGCAAACTGTGTAGTTCCCTGTTTTTCATTTTCGGTCGGCAGGTTGTTGATTTCTGCTATATTATCCAACGATGCGTTTGCAAGATTCATCATGGCAAAGGAACCCATCAGAGCTTCCAGCGGACGGTAAAAAATAATACCCATGATTGCAAAAAACAAATAGGTTGCCGGGGCTAATGAACCAGAACGAACCATTGCAATGCCAACACCCAAACTCAAAAACAGGCCCAGATTCAGGCAGATTTTATAACCCATGCTCCAATTCGTCAGCGTCGCTTCATAACGGTCAGAAGCCGTGCAATATCCGTTCACCTGCTTCTCCACGAGCTTACCGGATTGCTCCAGCCGGTATGCCTTGATCGTTTCCATGCCCTGTACATATTCCAGCGTGGAATCAATCATTGCCACCTGCGTATTTTTCTTCTGCTCTCCCAGTTGAACCATGCTCTTTTGAAACTGCTGGTAGAGGATATAGCCGGGGATGATCCCCGCAAACAGAAGAAGCGCCATACGCCAGTCCACACTAAGCAGCATCAGAGCAAATACAACCGTCATGATCATGCTGGAAACGAAACCGGCAATAATCTCCATGATATTCATTTCCACGAAACTTAAATCAGTTGTAAACAAAGATGTAAGCTGGCTGATCTTGTCTTTTGTAAAGTAGTAGAGCGGAAACTGTTTGATTTTCGCCGCAATCGAAAGACGTTCATCCCGCATCATGGCATAAGATACCGGGCGCTGTTTTGCAATCGTAAAGTAATAAAAAACAAAATGCAGGACAGTATAGACCAGAAACATAAGGCTATACTGCATCAGTTTTTCCTTTGTAAACGAGCCGCCCAAAATATCTTTTATCGCAAGGAACAGCATGAAATATATCGCGCCCTCACAAATTGAGGTCAACGCCTGAAACAGCCACGCAAGATAAAGCTGCTTTTTGCGCTCGCCTGCAAGGTCTAAGAATTTCCTTATCATAGCAATCATGCGTTTACACCTCCCATTTTCCATTGATCGGATTGTTCAAAGGCCGCCCACATATCCTGATACGGGGAGCAACGGTTTATCAATTCATCATGTGTGCCGCAGTCAATCACTTTGCCCTGTTCCAGAACCACAATCGAATCAGCTTCCTTGATACTGGAAAGACGGTGCGCTATTACAAGTACGGTTTTTCCCTCTGATAATTTAGCTAGCGCCTTTTGCAGTAAATCTTCATTGTCGGCATCAATGTAAGCCGTTGCCTCGTCAAGAATCACGACCGGCGCATTTTTCAGAATCGCCCTTGCCAATGTGATTCTCTGTTTTTCACCGCCGCTCAACTTGGTTTCCTTGTCTATCACTGTGTCATAGCCCTTTGGAAGCCGCATAATAAAGTCGTGACATACGGCATCCTTGGCTGCCTGCATCATTTCTTCCTCCGTGGCCTCTGGGTTTCCCATCATAATGTTATCCCGGATGCTCTTTTTGAACAGGAACGTATTCTGGGTCACAAAGGAAATCTGGGACATCAGATCGGATAGCGGAATCTGGTTCAGCGGTACGCCGCCCATACAAATCTGTCCCTCGGTTATATCCCAAAACCGGCAGATCAGGCTGGCCGCTGTACTTTTGCCGCTGCCGGAAACACCGGCGAGCGCCGTTACTTTTCCGTCAGGAACAGTAAATGAGACATCTTTTAATACCGGCTGTTCTTCCCCATAGGAAAATGTAACGTGTTCAAACGCAATCGTGTGGTCGGCAAGTTCTGCCTTTGAGGTCGTATCCGCCATTTCATCCAGCTTCAGAATTTCGTCTATCTTTTTTGCAACAGAGGCGTTCATGCCGATATAATCAAAGTTATTAGAAACAGTTTCCAACGGAATCAGCATGGCAAGCCCCATAAACAGATACATAATATAGCTGGCCGCTGTCACGCTGCCGGAGAGGTACATCAAACCGGCAAGCGGAAACAGGAACACAAGGTTGCTGTTTAAGTCAGTATGATTGAAAGCAACATATTTCAAGCAGCTTTGGAACCACTCTGTTACAACGGTGCTGTAAGTGCGGATGCTTTCTGACAGGCGGCCATAAGTGGATTCGTCGGCAGCAAATATCTTCAGTTCTTTCATACCGTTGACATATTCCACCGTCTTAACGCTGACATCGGCAAACGCCTGATTAAATTCGTCCATTTTTTTCATCTGAACGATAATCATAAGAATACCGACAAGAATAAACAGAACGACCGGAATCAGCATGATACCGGCTACCCTGATGTCCAATATCACCAGCAGGATTTCCATACACAGCGGTACAGCGAGGCCGGAAATAATCTCTGGAATGTTATGGGCGTAAAATGTCTCCAACTGTTCCATATTGTCCATAATGATCGTTTTGACCTGCCCGGATGCCGTTGTTTTCACATAGCCCATTGGTAAGCGGGCAATTTTACGGAACAGCTTTTTACGGGTTTCCCCCAATGTCTGGTAGGCTACCTTGTGAGAGATTTTTGTGCCGGTTCCAAACAGCAGATGTTTCAAAATGATTGCTGCGGCAATCAGGCACACATATTGAAAAAGGTTCTCTGTCCGTTCATCCAGGAAACAGGTCACAATACCCCAAACGCCTAAATAGGGCAGGATGCCGCACAAAACAGACAGGACGCAACAGATCACCGCACCAATCAGGCGGCGCTTATTTCTCTTATCAATTAGTCCAAACAGGGCTTTTACATCACTCATTACAATTCATCTCCTCCTTGCGGAATAGTGAAATTCCAAAATCTGTCCGATACTCCATTTTGCCAACCAGGTATAGCAATAGTTCCATGACTTTAATACGCATAAGGTAATTGCGGTACTGTTCCGGCAGCAAGAGCAGTTCGGTAAAAATATGCTCCACACTTTTTGTTGCGGGTGCTATAAAGCATCCGCCCGCTGTAAAAAGTCCTTGAAAATCCATGTCCTCGTCAAACGCGATTGTCCCCAGCATGATATTCAGGCTGTTTATGATCTGCGGCAGATAAGCCACCACTGAAACACCAACAAAAGGTTCTTCTCCAAAATCACAGCTTTTCAGGTGGCTTGCACCATTGAAAACAGAAATATAATGGTCGCTCATAATCATCTCCGGCTGGTCGCTGAACAGCATATTCACTCGCCCATGAAAGCAATAGGTGACTTCAATAAAACGATCTATACATTGGATATTTTTTTGAATTGGAGTTGTGATATGAACATTGCTATAAACAATTTCAGCACCAGGCATCACTTCAAAGCTCTGCATGGTGCCTTTCCCAAATTTGGGAGAAATTGTATATATCTTTGAATCCTTTTCAACGGAACAGTTACCAATCAGCTCATGGAAGAACAGGAGGTCATTTTCCATTCTCCTCAAGGTTCTGCCTCCTTTCTGACCGCAAGAAAAAATCATGTAGTCGATGCAGATTGTCGGGGGAAAGTGGGTAATCTTCCTGCTGTTTTCCGTTATCTAAATGAATCACTCTTGTACAGGCTGCCGCTAAAAATTCGTAATCATGGGTTACAACAAAAATTACCTTTCCCATTTTGGAAAGCGTTTGAAATAACCCCGCAACCTGAATCATGCTGTCATAATCAAGTCCGCTAGTTGGTTCATCAAAAATTAAAACATCCTTACGGCATACCATACTGACCGCCACGGCTGCACGCTGCTTCTGCCCCCCGGAAAGTGTATTGGGATGATGAGTACGGTACTCATAAATACCCAGCCGTTCCATTGCCTGTTTTGCTGCATCCAGATCAGGATGTTTAATTCCAAATACACATTCCTTTTCCAATGTATCGGCAAATAACTGATAGCTTACGTCCTGCATCACCATATAGGAGCGTTTTAACCGGCTCTTTGCGTTCAGTTCTTTACCATCCCAAAGAATTTGTCCCGTACAGTTTGTGTGCAGGCCGCATAGTGTTCTGGAAAATGTAGATTTCCCGGCTCCGTTATGGCCGATAATTCCTATGATTTCTCCCGGTGCCGCACTCAAATTCAAATCGTCCAGAACCAGTTTTTTCTTATAGAACAAGGATAAGTTCCTGACTTCCAAAATCGGCTTTTGAGAATTTTCAGCAAAGGCCCTTGGCTGTACCTTTGACAAATCTAAAGCGCGAAGTCCCATACTATGCCGCTGTTCTTCAGGAATAGAAAGAAACTGGCTTGGAGAAAACACAGCAGATATAGCCCCGTTTTCCATATACGCAATGCGGTCAACTAATTCCCTCAGATAATAAATCCTATGTTCTGCAATTAGAATGGTCTTGCCTTGTTTCTTTAGGAGTTCAAGTGTACGCCGCAAATCCTCAATAGCATCCATATCCAGATTGGACGATGGTTCATCTAACAAGTAAATACTCGGAGACATAGCATAGATGGACGCAAACGCCACCTTTTGTTTTTCACCGCCAGACAATTCAAATATGCTTCTCCCCGTCAGATGTGCTATATCTAAATCCGCAACTGTCTTTGAAATGCGTTCTTTCATTTTTTCCCTTGGATAAGTCAGATTTTCCATTCCAAAGGAGATTTCACTGTCTGTATCTACATTAAAAAATTGAGAGCGTGGATTTTGGAATACAGACCCCACATACTCGGACACTTCATATATGGGATAATCCTGTATATTTTTACCGTCAACATAGGTTGTTCCGGTGACTTCTCCCGGATAAAAGTATGGAATCAGGCCATTCACAAGACGGGTCAATGTGGTTTTCCCACAGCCGCTTCGCCCACACAACAGCACACACTCGCCTTTGTTGATTGTCAAATCAACATCGCGCAGTCCGCCATTTTGTAATGATTCCTGATAGGTAAAAGAAACCTTGTCAAAACGGATCATTAGCCTGCACCCCCTTTCAATTTCAGCCAGATTGACACTGACATAAACAAAGTGAACAGGATAAAGCATACGGCATCCGCAACACTAAAGTGGATTTCCTGCAAGCAGGTTCGGGGCTTCGGATTTTCCAGCCCCCTTGTAACAGCCGCCGCCGACAATTCATCCGCCACTTTCAGTGCTGACATCATCATCGGAACATAGATACATTCCACTGTTCGGGCCGGATGGGTCAGCAGACTTTTGACGGTTGGAGCTACATCGCGCATCCGCATGGCGTCGCTGATATAGCCCCAATCCTCATGCACCATAGGAAAATAGCGGAGCATGACCGTCAGAGGAATAACCATTGCTTTTGGCATATGAATACGGTTCATGGCCGCCATAAATTCATTTACCCTTGTCGTGCTGACTAAAATACCTCCGAGCATGGCACAAGGAAAGATTTTACGGATAAATACGGTAAATGTTACAATCGCAATCTGCAAAGTCCCTGTCAAATAATTTGTTCCAATGATATGCAGAACAACCATTCCCGCATAGACAGCAGCCATTCTTACCGTAAACCGCTTTGCTCCTACAAGGATGCCGAGAATCACAACGCATACAACCAGCGCAATCTCATAGAGTAAAGAGGGCGCAAGGAACAACGCAACATTTCCGACGATCAACAGATATAGTTTTGTGCGAGGGTCTAAATGTAATGTGGCAAGTGTGTCTTTTGTTTGCAGTTGCATCTCCATTACACTACTCCGGCCTTTTCAAAATGCTTTTTCAATAGTTTCTGGCCTACAAGACCGCTGATAGCAGCACAGATCAACACGCCGATAATCATTGCCGGGAGCATCCAGTTTTGCGCGGTTGAAACCATTGTGTCCATATAGGTCTGTTCTGTTCCCTTTTCTACCAAATATTGCACATAGGCGTCGCGGTCAAACCAAAGCATACCGTAGGAGAAAACTGGGCTGAGAACAAAAATCATGTAGGACAACAGGTTACGCCCTTTGTTTCTAAAGTTCCCGGAACCGGCCAGCAGATCGGCCACAACGCCGAGAATACAATATGCCAAACACATAGACCAGTACATACCGAGTACGAACAGTACACCTCCTACCAAAATACCGGTGACAATGATTGGGCCATGCTTCGGCACCTTCGCCAGTATCAGCATATAAACCGGGCCGCACAGCAGCGCAATAGACAGCGGGCAAAGGAAAGTCAGTACAGGGAAGAACCCAAAGATAGCCTCGCCAATCATGGCGCATACCATGTACAAAGCAGCAAGGATGCCGGTGGTAATCAAATCACGCACAGACAGCCCTTTTTTCATTTGTTGTGAATTAGACATTTTCAACGTCCTCCTATTTATTATTTGCTGGCAGAAGCCTCATTGACCTACGCACAAAATCGTGATAGAATTGCTGTGATTAGAGTCAGCTAACCAGCCAGTAATGTCATTCTACTCAGTGATTTTTTGGGTGTCAAATCCGGCAAAAAAGGTCAAAACAGGAGTTAAAAGTGGAAAAACAACCGGATATATCAGTGCTTTTTGTGGTTTTGCTGACAGCCTTTGCGACATTTTGGAGCATAAAAAAAGATACTGCGGATTATTCCGACTACATAAGAAACGGGGGTGAGCAGGATGCAGACCGATTCTACACAGGCCGCGCACGAATTAGGGGATGCTTCTTTTTATCTGCATGATTATCATTTTCGACAGGATAATCATAATGGAATCTGCACCTTGCAGCCGCAAAACAGACAAGGCTATGGAAATATCTATCAGGTTCAACCGACAGATGGATTATTCCTGTCAACCGGAAGCTGGATACCATACGCCTCAATGGAACGCAAATATGAGATCAATCAAAAGCTGGTGAAAATTTATTATTTGGAATCCGGCGGTGTTACCCTGATCCAGAATGGGCGGAAAGCCCAACCTATCACAGAGGGAATCCACCTTTATCTAAATAAGCCGTCACAGGGGCGAGTATTATATCAACCCAATATACCAATCAGCTATGCGTCAGTTTTGCTGTTTGAAGATTACATAGAGAAAAATCTGCAAGACCGTTTTACCCCGGACGATTTTGACTATGCAGAGGTTTATGATTGGAAAGCTTTTGATTATAATACCCCGGAAATTGGAACCCTGTTTTTGCAGATACGGGATAAACTGATTGCTGGCGAAACCTCCCGTCTTTACTACGAAAGCAAAGTAGGTGAACTGCTTTCTATTGTGGCAGGCAACTTTCATAAACAGCGACAGGAGATAGCATCTAAACACCAGTCTCTTTCCAAACAAGAGAAAAAGGCGCTGGAATCTGTACGTCTGGCTATTGAACAGAATATTTTAAACCCACCAGAACTCTCGCAGCTTTGCAAAATAGCAGCAATGGGGCAGACCAAACTTCGAGAATCATTCAAAGCCATGTATGGTGTTCCTATTGGGGCTTATATCCGACAGGCAAAAATGCGGTATGCGCTTTTATTGATGTCAAAACCGAATTTGACAATCGGCAATATTGCAGAGCATTTGGGCTATGCCAATGCAAGTAAATTTGCGGCCACTTTCCGTAAAGTTTATGGAAAATCCCCAGAAGAATATAGGAATCAAAAAAGATGAAGTCAGTCTATTTACACTAACTTCGTCTTTTTGATTATATTGTAATTTATTGTTAGGGAATCAGTCGTTAATCAATTCTGCTAATATGATTTCTTCTGCCTGCGCTTTCAGCGTGTTCATCAGCCCCATCCAGCGCATAGGGTCACAGGCTTTCAGTTCCTC